>DATFUQ010000108.1:0-30550 GCA_035260745.1 Lacunisphaera sp.
AGGAGTGGAAAAGCAACGACCACAACCAGTATCTCCAGCTCAACGTATTCAACCTGCTCAACGATACAAAACTCTACGGTCTGATCTACAATCCGCCGATCACGGCCCGCCTCACCTATGGGATTGCCTTCTGAGCGGGCGTGACGCGCGGCATGTTTCAGCAAGCGGCAGTTTAGGGGTAACAGCGCGCACCGGTTGCAATCCGGTGCGCGCTTCCCGTCTCCGCTTTCCACTTCCGTCGTGCGCGCTTCTGGCGCATGGTCGTTCCACCGCGCGGCATCCCGCCGTGTTTCCCCAACCCCCTCCCGTTGTGACCACCCTGCCCAGCGCCCGCCTGTCCTTCAAAGAGAAATTCGCCTACGGCCTCGGCGACACCGCTTCGAATTTTTATTTCCAAGCGTTCAACCTGTTCCTGGTCTATTACTACACGGACATCTTCGGGTTGCCGTCCGCCGCCGTTGGCACCCTGATGCTCATCGTGCCCATTGCAGTGGCGGCCCTGAATCCCATCGTCGGCATGGTCGCCGACCGGACCAACACCCGCTGGGGCAAGTTCCGGCCCTGGATCCTGTGGGGCGCCATTCCCTACGGCGTCTTCGGTTATGTGATGTTTGCCAACCCCGCCCTTGGGGAGCACGGCAAGCTCATCTACGCCTACGTGACCTACTCGCTGATGCTGGTGGCCTACGTGGTGATCAACACGCCTTACGGTGCGCTGATGGGCGTGATGTCGCCCTCGTCGGAGGATCGCACGTCTCTTTCCTCGTATCGTTTCGCCTGTGCTTTCATTGGCGCGTTTCTCATCGGTGGATTTGTGCCCGATATGAAGGAGTACCTCACGCCCGCGGGTGGTTCGCCCGCCGATGGCTTCCGCAATACCATGCTGATCTTTGCGGTGCTGTCGGTCGCCATGTTCCTTTACACGTTCTGGAACACAAAGGAGCGCGTCGTCAGTCCGCCTGCTGTGGCGGGCTCGTTGGGCAAGGACTTGGGCGACCTGAAATCCAACGGCCCGTGGCTCGTGCTCTTCTTCGTCGCGTTCCTCAACCTCACCAACGTCGGCATGCGCAACGGTGCCGGCATCTACTACTTCAAGTATGTCGTCGGCCAGGAGGCGGCCCTCGGGAACTTCAACAAAGTCGGCTTTCTCTGCTTCATCGCCGGCGCGCTGGCCACCAAGCTCTTCACCGCGCGCTTCTCGCGCCGCGCACTCATGATCTGGCTCACGCTGATCAACGGGGCGGGCATCGCGGCGTGTTACTTTGTCAGCCCGCACAACCTCCCGCTGCTCTACGCGCTGAACATCATCGCGTCGTTTGCCGCCGGCCCGACCCCCGCCATCGTGTGGTCGCTCTACGCCGATACGGCCGATTTCGGGGAATGGAAGTTCGGCCGCCGCGCCACCGGCCTGATCTTTTCCGCCACGGTCTTCGTGCAGAAGGTCGGCCTCGCCATCGGCAGCGCCATGATCGGCTGGCTGCTCAGTTACTACGGCTTCGTGGCCAACGCGGCGCAGACCCCGCGCGTGGTTCACGGCATCACCCTGCTTTTCAGCCTGCTGCCCGGCACCTTCGCCTTGCTGGCCGGCTTTGCGACCATTTTCTATGCGCTCGACGAACCACAGGTGAAACAGATCGAACTCGATCTCGCTGCGCGCAAGTCCAACCCCACACCCGCCTGAACCCACCCTCCACCATGAAATCATATCGCATTGCTTCCGTCGGTCTTCTCGCCCTCGCCACCACCATGCTTGCGGCCGAGGGTTCCCGGCACTGGTCGTTAATTGAAACTGCGCGTGACAACGAGCACCGGCTCTCCTCGGTCGCGGCCCCCGTGGCTACGTCCGCCGCGCCGGTTGCCGGCGCCCTTGTCTGCGACCCGGCGCAGAAATTCCAGGAAATGGCCGGCTTTGGCGGCGCGCTGACCGAGTCGGCCGCCTATGTGTTGGCCCAACTGCCGGCCGCCACCCGCGCCGAGGTGCTCCATCGCTACTATGACCCGAAGGATGGCATCGGCTACACCCTGGCCCGCACCCACATCAACAGCTGCGATTTCTCCCTCAACATGTGGATGCTCGACGCCACGCCGGGCGACTACGACCTCCATGACTTTACGCTCGCGCCGATGCGCCAGTGGGTTCTCCCGCTCATCCACGACGCGGACAAGGCCTCGGGCGGCAACCTCCACGTCCTCGCTTCGCCGTGGAGCCCGCCGGCGTGGATGAAGACCAACAACCGCATGGACGACGGCGGCGCGCTGCGCGGCGAATACGCCCCGGCTTGGGCGCGCTATTTCGTCAAGTTTGTGCAGGCGATGAAGCAAGAGGAGAACATCTCCGTCTGGGCGCTGACCGTGCAGAACGAGCCGCAGGCCAAGCAGGTCTGGGAATCCTGCCTCTACTCGCCGGAGCAGGAGCGCGACTTCGTCAAAAACCACCTCGGACCTGCGCTGGCCGCGGCCGGCCTGTCCGGGGTCAAGCTGCTCCCGCTCGACCACAACCGCGACATCATGGAACAGCACGCAGACGCCAACTTCGGTGACCCCGAGGCCGCCAAGTATTATTGGGGCCTGGCGCTGCACTGGTATGTGAGCAACGACTTCGCCGCCTCGTCCCGGGTGCACGCCAAGTATCCGGACAAGCCCATTCTCTTCACCGAGGGCTGCTGGGAGGGCGGCAAAACGATCGGGGCCTGGGAACACGGCGAGGGCTATGCGCACCAGATGATCGGTGACTTCCAGAACTGGGTCTGCGGCTACATCGACTGGAACATCGCGCTCGACGAGCGCGGCGGGCCGAACCACGTTGGCAATTTCTGCGACGCACCGGTGATTGTCGACACCCGCGCGCACACCGTCCGCTACCAGAGTGGCTTTTATTACATCGGCCACTTCAGTCGCTACGTGAAGCCCGGCGCCCGCCGCATCGCCTCTGCCGGCGGGCCGGCGGCACTCGAGTCGGCCGCCTTCGCCAACCCCGATGGCTCGCTCGCCGTCGTCGTCCTCAACCGCACGGACGCCGCCGTGCCCTTCACCCTGGCCACCGGCGGCGAGGCGCTGGCCTGCACCGTGCCCGCGCACGCCATCCAGACCTACGTCGGGGTCGCCCGGTGAGTTTCGCTCCATGAAACGCCTCCTTTGCGTCCTGCTCCCGTTCACTCTCGCCATGATTACCTCCGCTTCCACTCCCGTCTGGCAGGATGAATTCAACCAGGCGGTCGGCACCGGGCCCGATCCGGCGAAGTGGACCCATGACCTCGGCAACACCGGCTGGGGCAACAAGGAATTGCAGACCTACACCGCGTCGCGGGAGAATTCTTTCGTCGTCGATGACCCCGAGGCCACCGATGGCCGCGCGCTGGTGTTGAAAGCCATGCGCACGTCCGCGGGCGGCTACACCTCGGCGCGCCTCAAGACCCTGGGGAAGTTCGCGACGGGCTACGGCCGCATCGAGGCCCGCCTGAAGCTGCCGCGCGGGCAGGGCATCTGGCCGGCGTTCTGGATGCTCGGCGACCGCATCGACAAGGTGCCGTGGCCCGCCTGCGGCGAAATCGACGTGGTGGAACTCATTGGCCACAAGCCCGGCACGCTCCACGGCACGCTGCACGGGCCGGGTTACTCGGGCCAGCACGGCCTGACGAAGTCCACGGTGCTGTCCAACAACGCCGATTTTGCCGATGCCTACCATGTGTTTGCCGTCGACTGGCGGCCTGGGCGCATCGACTGGCTGCTCGACGGAAAAATCTACCACACGCGGACTCCCGCGGACTTGCCCGCCGGGGCGAAATGGGTGTTCGATGACAACTCTTGTTTTCTTTTGCTCAATCTCGCCGTCGGCGGCCTGTGGCCCGGCTATCCGGACGCGACCACGCAGTTCCCGCAGGAATACCGCGTCGACTACATCCGGGTATACCGCTCCGAATGAGGCGTCTCGCCTCCATTTTGCTTTCCGGCCTTCTGGCCTGCCTGGGGCTGGCGCAGGACACCACCAGCCCGGCCCGGCCGGCGGAGGTGCCAGCTCCGGTGCAACTGCCCAAGATGACCGTCAATAGTGCGCGGCTGGCGGACTATCCTCTCATCCCCAAGGCGGATTTGAGCGGCGGCGGGCTGGCCCCGGGCGAGCCGCCGGCGAATATCTTTTTTCCGGGCAGCGCCTATGCGGCCGGGATCGCCAAGGGCTATGCCGCCGTCTGCGTCGAGCTGGATGACAAGGGCAACGCCACCGACTTCCTGCTCGTCTCTTACACGGAGAAGTATTTTGGCGAGGCGCTGCTGCGCTACGCCCGGGACGTCAAGTATGGCCCGCTCCTTTTCAAGGGCGTCGCGATTCCGTCGCGCTTCAATTTCGGCTACGAGTTCCGGCCGGAATTCACGGTCGCCCTGAGCAGCTTCGGCGCCATCGAACGCCGGCAACTGATGGTCCACGGCGGCCGGCCGGACTTCAAGTATCAGCCGGTCACCGAGGATGCCCTGGACAACCGGCTCGAATACGCGCGCCAGGCCGTGCCCCATTTTCCGGCTGGCTACACGCCGGCCGGCGGGAAGGCGGATTGGGTGGTCGTGTCGCTTTACATCGACGAGGAGGGCCATGTGCGGATTCCGAGCGTGGATTCGGCTTCCTCCCCGCTCCTGGTCCGGAACGCGCTACTGGCGGTCCACTACTGGCAATTCAAGCCGCCTACCGTCAAGGGCAAGCCGGTGCTCGTGTATGCGGCCTTCGCCTTGAGTTTCATCCGCGCGGAGGATTGAGTCCCCACCGGGGTTTTGCCCGGTTCGCGGCGCACCCGCTGGCCTTACCCGCGCACTATCCGTGCCGGGTGGCGACCTCGATGACGTCGTGCGGGGCGGCTTCCTTCTGGCCGGCGGGGGTCACGCGGACGTAGCGGGCTTTCTTGCGGAGTTCGCCGAGATCCTTGGCGCCGAGATAGCCCATGCCGCTCTGCACGCCGCCGATGAGGTTGCCAAGCACGTCATCCACCGAGCCCGAGACTTCCTTGAGGGCCTCGATGCCCTCGGCCGCGACCTTGCGGGAGGTGTCGGCCTTGTCGTGACCGTAACGGGCCGCCGAGCCGGCCTTCATCGCGGCATGGCTGCCCATGCCGCGGTATTGTTTGTAGAGCTTGCCGGAAATTTCCATGATCTCGCCCGGCGCCTCACGGCAGCCGGCGAGCAGGCCGCCGAGGATGACCGCGTCGCTGAGCGTCAGCGCCTTGACGATGTCGCCCGACTTGGCGATGCCGCCGTCGGCGATGAGGCGGATGCCTTTTTTCGCCGCGCCATGGCCGGAGACATGTAGTGCGGTGAACTGCGGGATGCCGACGCCCGCCACGATGCGGGTCGTGCAGATGGAACCGGGACCTTGGCCGATCTTGATGGCGTTGGCTCCGGCGGCGGCGAGGAACTCGACGCCGGCGCCGCTGGTGACATTGCCGGCGATGATGGTGAGGTCCCTGAACGCGCCGCGGATGAGCTTTACCACGTCGCCGACGCCAGCGGTGTGACCATGCGCTGTGGAGACGGCGACGACATCGACGGCTTCGTCCACGAGTTCGCCAACGTGGGCAATGACCTGGTCGCGATCGAGCTCACCGTTCGCCTTACGGATTGGCGAGATGGCGGCGCCGACGACGAGCCGGAACTGGGAGTCGCGCGCCGGCTTGCGGCGGGACTTGGACTCGCTGGTGATGCGCTCGACGTCCGAGATAGTGACCAGACCGCGCAGGTGGTCCTTGTCGTCCACGACAAGGATCTTGTGGATGCCGACGTTCTCGGTGAAGAAACGGTCGGCCTCCTTGATCGGGTCGGCGGCCATGCGTTTTTCCTGCACGGTGATGAGCTGCTTGCGGGGCGTCATTACCTCGGCGACCTTCTTGGACTTGTAGCGGTCCTTGACGAGGTTGCCCGAGAGCAGGCCGGCGAGCCTGCCGGAGTCGTCGACGACCGGAAAAGTGCGGAAGTCGAAACGCTTCTGGTCGATCATCGCCAGGACCTCGCTGACGAGCGCGGTGGGCGACACGGTGATGGGGTCCTGGATAAGGCCGTGGATGTGGCGCTTCACGCGGGCGACCTCTTTGATCTGGTCCTTGCCGGGCAGGTTGTAATGGATGAGGCCGAGGCCGCCGTTCAGGGCCATGGCGATGGCCATGCGCGACTCGGTCACGGTGTCCATGTCGGACGAGATGATCGGGATCTGGAGCCGCAGGCTGTCGGAGAGCGAGGTGGCCAGGTCGGTGTCCTTGGGCAGGATCTCCGAATGGAGCGTGGCGAGCGAGACGTCGTCGTAGGTCAGCGCGTCCGGCAGGTTGGCGGCGAAAAAGCGATCGGCGGGCAGGTAAAAGTCCGAATCGCTGGCGGAGGAGGCAACAGGCTTGGTCATCGTTGCCGTGAACGAAATACTCCGGCCGCGGCAAAGCTCAACGATAATTTGCCAAGTTCGCTCCCGCCCGCAAGGGTCAGGCCATGGTTTATCGTTTCACCCACAAAACCTACCGCCGGCCGCTGCGGGTGCCGCTTCGGGCGGCGCACGGCGCCTGGGCGGAACGGGAGGGCATCATCCTCCGACTGGAGGACGAGTCGGGCCGGGTGGGTTTTGGGGAAATCGCGCCCATTCCGTGGTTTGGGACGGAAACCCTGGCCGCGGCGGAGGAAATTTGCCGGAAATTCGGGGCCAATGTCACGCTCGAGGCGCTGGACGCCATCCCGGAGCAGATGGGGTGCGTGCGCTTCGCCCTCGGGCAGGCCCGGGAGCAGCCGGGCAAGGTTCCGGCCAAGGTCCGGTTGCCGGTTGCCGCCCTGCTGCCCGCCGGTCGTGATGCGCTCAAGGCGCTGGCGGCGAAACTGGAGGCCGGGTTTCTCGCGTTCAAATGGAAGGTGGGCGTTGGTGCGGTGGACGATGAACTCGGCCTGCTGGACGACTTGCTGGCATTTTTACCGAAGCACGCCAAACTGCGGCTCGACGCCAATGGCGCTTGGAACCGCCGCGACGCGAGCCGCTGGCTCGAACGCTGCGCGGGGCGGCCGGTTGAGCTTGTCGAGCAACCAGTCGCCCCGGCGGAAAAGGATACCTTGCGCGGGCTCGCCCGCGATTACCCGGTGACGCTCGCGCTGGATGAATCGGTCGTGCGACTCGCGGAGGCGCGCCGCTGGCAGGGACTGGGCTGGCCGGGCGTGTTTGTCATCAAGCCGGCGCTCGCCGGGCCGTTGGATGAATTGACCGAATGGATCAATGCCACCAAGGCCGACGTGGTGCTTTCGAGTGCAATCGAGACGGCGCTGGGGCGCTCGGCGGTGTTGCGCGCAGCCTTGGACGGATCGCTCACCAAGCGGGCGCTGGGGTTTGGCACGGACGAAGTTTTCGGCGACCGGCGCTGGGACGGCCCGGTCATCGGTCCGCTTGCGGATGCATCATGCATCGCCGCCAATCCCGGGGAGGAACTATGGACCGCGCTCAACTAGCCCGGCTCCTCGGCGCACCGGCTGGACTCGTTGCCGAGCCGCGACGTGAAGCGACCGTGATCGAGGAGGCAGACCCGCGGCGTTTCATGACCGCGCTGGCGGCGGCCGTGGCGCAGGGCGGGGTCGTGCTGCTGGCCGGCGACTCTTGGGGCGAGAACGAGCGCCGTCAGCTGGCGGCACTGGAGCAGATGGAGCCGGTGACGCCGGCGACGGCCGCGGGCAAAGGCTGGCTTTGCATCCCTACCGGCGGCACGGGCGGACAGTTGAAGTTTGCGCGGCATGACGAGGAAACCGTCTCGGCGGCGGTGCGCGGATTCTGCACCCATTTCAAGCTGACCCAGGTCAACGCCGCCGGCTTTCTGCCGCTGCACCATGTCAGCGGGCTGATGGCGTGGATGCGCTGTGCCCTGACGGGCGGCGAATACCGGCCGCTGGACTGGAAGGCGGTCGAGCGGGGCGAGCTGCCCTCGCTGCCGGCGAAACCGCACGGCTGGATGATTTCGCTCGTGCCGACCCAGCTCGAGCGTCTGCTGCGCAATGCCGCCGCCGTGGAATGGCTCGGAAAATTCCGCCTTGTCCTGCTCGGCGGCGGACCGGCCTGGCCGGGGTTGCTCGACCAGGCTGCGACGCGGCGATTGCCGTTGTCGCTGAGTTACGGCATGACGGAGTCGGCGGCGATGGTCACGGCGCTGCGGCCCGAGGAGTTTCTGGCGGGGGCGCGCAACTGCGGCCCGGTGTTGCCGCATGCGACGCTGAAAATTGGCGACGAGGGAGTGATCACCATCGGGGGCGAATCGTTGTTCCGGGGGTATTATCCACAATGGCGCGACAAATGGGATTTTGCCACCGGGGATCTGGGGCGACTCGATGCCCGCGGGCACCTGCAAGTCCTCGGCCGGCGCGACGCGGTGATTATCACCGGCGGTGAGAAGGTTGACCCCGCCGAGGTGGAGACTGTGTTGCACGGCAGCGGCGAGTTGCCGGAGGTCGTCGTGCTCGGCGTGCCGGACGCCGAGTGGGGGCAGGTGGTCGTCGCGGCCTACCCGGAGTCTGCCCAGCCCAAGCTGGATAAAATCACCGAGGCTGTGAGCCGGCTGCTGGCCCCGGCCAAGCGCCCGAAGCGCTTCGTCGCACTGGCCAGCTGGCCGGCGAACGCGCAGGGCAAGGTCAACCGGGCGGAGGTGGCGCGACTCGCCGTGCTCGCGTTGAAGCTTTGACAGGATTTACTGGATTAAGGACAAGATGTTTAATCGCCTGAAATCCCTGTATCGCTCCGGTTAATCCTGTCCATATACCATCCTCGTGAACAAAACAGAAATAGCCGCGGTCCTGACTGACATCGGCACCCTGCTGGAATTGAAGGGCGAGAATCCTTTCAAGATCCGGGCCTACCAGGCCGGGGCGCGGGTGATCGAGTCGCTGGGCGAGGAGGAGATCGCGCAGCGCGTCGAGGCCGGCACGCTTGAGGAGGTCAAGGGCATCGGCGAGGCGCTGGCGCAGAAGATCACCGAGTTGCACCGCACCGGCCGGCTGGAGTTTTTTGAGAAACTGCAGGCCTCCGTGCCGGCGGGGCTGGTCGAGATTTTGCGGATTCCCGGCATCGGCGCGAAGAAGGCGCGGGCACTCCAGGAGAAACTCGGCATCGACACGATCGCTAAGCTGCGGGCGGCGTGCGCCGCGGGCACGGTCGCGGCGTTGGACGGCTTTGGCGAGAAAACCCAGGAGCGCATCCTCTCCGGGATTCGGAACCGCGAGGCCTACAACAAGCGCCATCTCTGGCTCGAGGCGTGGGAGGCGGCGGAGCCGATCCTGCAGGGCCTGCGGAAACTGCCGGGCGTCAAACAGGTCGAGGCCTGCGGCAGCCTGCGCCGGCGGATGGAGACGGTGGGGGACATTGATTTTCTCGTGGCGATGACTGACCCGGCGCCGATCGTCGAGTGGTTTGTCACGCGGCCCGGCATCAAGGAGGTCACGGCGCGCGGCGAGACCAAGGCCAGCGTGCGGCTGGAATCCGGCCTGCAGGCGGACCTGCGCCTGGTGCCGCCGGAGCAGTTCGTCTTCACGCTGCATCATCTGACCGGCTCTAAGGACCACAACGTCCAGATGCGGCAGCGGGCGCTCGCCCGCGAGCTGTCGATGAGCGAGTGGGGGCTTTTCCCCGCCGATGAGAAGCACGGGCCGAGCGGAGAACTCAAGCCCGGGGGCAGAGAACACAAAACGGACATCAAGACGGAGGAGCAACTGTTCAAGAAGCTCGGGCTGGCGTTCGTGCCGCCCGAACTCCGCGAGGGTTTGGGGGAGATCGAGGCGGCGGAGAAGAACGCGCTGCCGACGCTGGTGGAGGCGGGCGACATCCGCGGGGTGTTTCACAATCACACGACCGCCTCCGACGGCCACAACATGCTCGAGGAGATGACCGCGGCGGCGGAGGCCCTCGGCCTCGACTACCTCGGCATCGCCGACCACTCGAAGTCCAGCGTGCAGGCCCGCGGCCTGACCGAGGAGCGGCTCGTCGCCCAGATCGCCGAGATCAAGAAGCTCAACGCCTCCAGAAAATTCAAGTGCCATGTCTTCACCGGCACGGAATGCGACATTCTCCCCGACGGGAAGCTGGACTTCGACGCCAAGATGCTGGCCCAGCTGGATTGCGTGGTGGTGTCGGTGCACAGCTCGTTCCGGCAGGAGCGGGCGGTCATGACGAAGCGCATCATCCGCGCCCTCGAGCAGTCGCACGTGACGATGCTCGGGCACCTGTCGGGCCGGCTGCTGCTTGAGCGTGAGAGTTACGAGGTTGACATGGACAAGGTCATCGATGCCGCCATCGCCAACGGCGTGGCCATTGAACTGAACGCCAACCCCTGGCGGCTGGACATGGACTGGCGGCACTGGAAGAAAGCGGCCGACAAGGGCCTGCTCACCAGCATCAATCCCGACGCGCACCGGACCGCGCAACTCGCCTTCTACAAGGTCGGGGTGGGGGTGGCCCGCAAAGGCTGGCTGACGAAAGAGCACGTGCTCAACGCACTTTCGCTCGCCGCGATGAAAAAATATCTCGCGGCGCGGGGGTAGGGCGCGGGAGACGAGACATGAAGGCTGAAACCTGAGGGCCAGGAGTTGGAGTTTAGTAGATGGCAAGTAAATCCAAACCAACAGTCAAAGTCGCTGCAAAGGAAGCGACGGGGCGAAGCGTTGCGGGCATGGCGCGGAGCGTTGATGGTTGAGGGCTGTTTGTTGTTGGTTCGATGGCTCGAACCGGATAACCAAATAACTGCTGACCAATAACCGCACCACCATGGCTCCTCGCTCCAAGCTCCCTGCTCCAGGCTCCAGCGCGCGCTCCGCGCTCATCGTCGGCATCACCGGGCAGGATGGCTCCTATCTCGCCGAGCATCTGCTGGCCGGCGGCTACACCGTCCACGGACTGGTGCGGCGGGCGAGCATGTTCAACCGCTCGCGCATCGACCACCTCCGCTCCGGCCCCAACATCCCGGCCGGCCGGCTGGTGCTGCACTACGGCGACCTGACCGACCGGACCTCCCTCCGCCGGTTGCTGAAGAAAATTTCGCCACAGGAGGTCTATCATCTCGCCGGGCAGAGCCACGTCGGGCTCAGCTTCGAGATCCCCGAGGTCACGTGCGAGGAGAACGCCATGGCCACGCTCGGGCTGCTCGAAGCCCTGCGCGACCTCGACTATCCCGTCCGGTTTTATCTCGCCTCCAGCTCGGAGGTATTCGGCGTGCCCCGGGCTTCGCCGCAAAATGAGGGAACCGCTTTTAATCCCGTCAATCCCTACGGCTGCGCCAAGGCCTTCGCCACGCAGCTCTGCCGCGTCTACCGCAGTGCCTACGGTTTGTTCGCCTGCAGCGGCATCGCCTACAACCACGAGTCGCCCCGGCGCGGGGAAAACTTCGTGACGCGGAAAATCACCCTCGGCGCGGCCCGGATCAAGGCCGGCCGGCAGGCCGTCCTTACCCTCGGCAATCTTGATGCCCGGCGCGACTGGGGCTACGCGCCGGAGTACGTCACGGCCATGGCAAAGATGCTGCAGGCAAAAAAACCTGGCGACTATGTCTTGGCGACGGGACAGGCCTGCTCGGTGCGGGAGTTTGCCACTGCGGCGTTCGCGGAGCTGGGCATCGGGTTGAAATTCAAGGGCAAGGGGGCGGGGGAGACCGGGCGGCGCACCGACACCGGCGCGGTCATAATTCAAATTGATCCGAAATTTTATCGTCCGGTGGAGTCTGCCACTTTGGTCGGCGACGCCACGCTCGCCAAGACGACGCTCGGCTGGGTACCGAAAACCGTCGGCACGGATGTCGCCCGGTTGATGGCCCGTTCCGATGCGGAACAATTGGCGTCGAACTGAGTTTAGACAGGATTAACCGAATGGCCGGGATTCTTGCTTAAAGCTCAACCATACCCTCAGAGCTGACGTTCATGTCCACTTATCTCGTTACAGGTGCGGCCGGCTTCATCGCCTCGAAAGTCTGCGAGCTGCTTCTCGCTGACGGCCACACGGTCGTCGGCGTGGATAATCTCAATGATTACTACGACGTGCGTTTGAAAGACCATCGTCTTTCCAGGCTGCTGGGCGCAAAGGGCAAAGGGCGGGGAGTTGATCCCAAAAAATCAGTTTATGCCCTCAGGTCTCAACGTTCAACCTTCCGCTTTGGACGCTTCAGCTTCCACCAGCTCGACATCGAAAACCTCGCGGCTCTGGAGAAGGTTTTCAAGGCGCACAAATTCGATGCGGTCTTCAACCTGGCGGCGCGGGCGGGCGTGCGCTGCAGCATGGAAAATCCGCGGGTTTACCTGAGCACCAATGTTCTCGGGATGCTCAATCTCCTCGAGTGCCAGCGGAAGCACGGCGTGAAGAAGCAGGTGCTGGCCTCGAGCTCGTCGCTCTACAGCGGCTGCCCGATGCCGTTCACGGAGGATCAGCCCGTCAACACTCCGCAGTCGCCCTATGCTGCGACCAAGAAGGCGGCCGAGATCCTGGCCTATAGCTACCACAAGCTTTACGGACTGGATATTTCCGTGCTGCGTTACTTCACCGTGTTTGGGCCGGCCGGCCGGCCCGACATGGCTCCCTTCCGTTTCATCAAGTGGATCGATGAAGGCAAGCCGCTGGAGCTCTTCGGCGACGGCACGCAGTCGCGCGACTTCACCTATGTGGACGATATCGCCCGCGGAACGATTCTCGCCGTCAAGCCCCTCGGCTACGAGATCATCAACCTCGGCGGCGGACGGAACCCGCTTTCGCTCATGACCGTTATCGGTTTGATCGAGAAGGCCCTGGCTGCCAGCGCGCAAAGCGCAAAGGGCGAAGGGCAAAGCGGCCGGCCCTTACCTCTTGGCACTTCGCCCATCCGGGCGAAGATTTCCAATCGGCCATTTCATGCGGCTGACATCAAGGAAACCTGGGCCGACATCACGAAGGCCAGGCACCTGCTCGGCTGGTCGCCCCGGGTCACGCCGGAGGAGGGCTTCCGGTTGACGGTCGACTGGCATCTGGAGAACAGGGCCTGGTTGAAGAAAATCAAGCTGTGAGAAACATCTGACTTTGATGGAATCCAAAATACCATGTGCGGCATAGCGGGCGTCATCAGTGCCCGGCATGACGGCGTGGAGCGGGAAGGCATCGTCGGGCGGATGATCGCCCGGCAGCAGCATCGCGGTCCGGATGATGAGGGATTGATCTCATCCGGTCCGGCGACCATCGGCATGTGCCGGCTCTCCATCATCGACCCGGCGCACGGCCACCAGCCGATGGTGACCCCGGACGGCCGCTTCCACATCGTCTTCAACGGGGCCATCTACAACCACCGGGAATTGCGGGCCGGCCTGATCGCGTCGGGCCATTCCTTCCAGACCAACTGCGATACCGAGGTGCTGCTGGCCGCCTACGCCCAGTGGGGCGAGGCCTGCCTGCCGCGCCTGAGGGGCATGTTTGCCTTTGCCGTGTGGGACACGCAGGAGCACACGCTTTTCGCGGCCCGCGACCCGCTGGGCATCAAGCCCCTCTACTATGCCGAGCTGCCGGCGGACATGTTCGTCTTTGCCTCAGAGCTGAACGCCCTGCTCGCGAGCGGACTGATGCCCCGCGAGATCGACCCGGTGGCGGTGGGCGATTATCTCGCGTGGTTCGCCGTGCCGGCGCCCCGCACCATCTATCGGGGCATTGCCAACCTGCCGCCGGGACACGCGGTCAAGGTGGATGCCAGCGGCCGGTGCAATGTCGCCCCGTGGTGGCGTCTGCCGGAGTCAAAGCCGCAACCGCCGCTCGGCCGGTATGAGGACTTTGTGCAAACGCTGCGCGGGCAGCTTGAGGACACCATCCGCGCCCATCGCGTGGCGGATGTGCCGGTCGGCGCCTTTCTTTCCGGCGGCCTGGACTCCACGGCCATTGTCGCCCTCATGTCCGCCACCGGCGCCGGGCGGCTGAAGACTTTCTCGCTGATCTTCAACGAGGCGGAGTATTCGGAGCAATCGCCCGCCCGGCTTGCGGCCCGGACCTTCGGCACCGAGCATCACGAGGAAGTCCTGACCGGCCGGCAGGTCGTCCAGGATCTGCCGCGCATCCTCGCTGCATTCGACCAGCCGACTGGTGACGGGGTCAACACCTACTACGTCAGCCGCGCGGCCCAGGCCGGCGGCGTGAAAGTCGCGCTTTCCGGTCTCGGGGGCGACGAACTGTTCGGTGGTTACCCCTCGTTCCATGACATGCCCCGGTTTGCCCGTTATATTCCACTGTGGCGGCAATTGCCACAGGCCCTGCGCTCCCGCGTGGTGACCCTGCTCAGGAAGCGCGGGGCCCGCGCCCGCAAGCTGGCGGACTTTCTGGAATACGCCCGGGACCTGAACGAGCTCTGTTCCCTGCGTCGCCGCGTTCTTTCCGAGTCCGCCCGGCTTCCTCTGCTGGCCCCCGCCGCACGCCGGCTGGCCGTCCGCCAGGGGCCGAACCACCCGATGCTCGACGACTTCGCATTCGAATTGCTGGGCGCCGATCCGGCCCAGATTGTCAGCGCCTGGGAGATGCGCACCTACATGGCCGACGTGTTGCTGCGCGACAGCGACGTGTTCAGCATGTCGAATTCGCTCGAACTACGTGTGCCTTTCGTCGACCGGGTGTTTGTCGAGTGGTGGTGGAACCAGCCGTGCAAGTTCAGATACAACCTGAGCCGGCCGAAAGCCGCGCTGGCCGATGCCATGGCGGACCTTGTCCCTGCGTCCATTCTCACGCGGCGCAAGCGGGGATTCACGCTGCCATTCGCTTTGTGGATGCGCGCCGAGTTGAAACCGTTTTTGGAGGAGACATTCTCGACCTCGTCACTGGCCGCCTGTCCGTGGCTCGACGTTGTCGCGGTCCAGAATGAATGGAGGGAATTTGTACAGGCCCGCGATTTGCGCAACTGGTCGCGAGTCTGGACCCTGGCCGTGCTCGTTGCGTTTGCCAACCGGCCGCTCCAGCCATGAAGACCTTGTTCATTGTGCCCGATTTGTTGCAGGCGGAGGGCGGCATTGCGCGCATGATGCGACTCTATCTGAAGGCGGGGTGCGAACTTGCGGCCCCGGGCGATGAAGTTCGCTACGCGGCGTTGAGCGACAGCGGGGACACCTTCGCCCGGGCCCGGGCCTTCCTCGGTGAACGGCTGACAGGCCTCGACAACTGCGCACGCAGCAAGTTGCGTTTTCTGCTCGTGGTGCTGTGGCGCGGGCGGAAGGCCGACAGAATTATCTGCGGACACCTGCACCACCTGATCCTGGCCCGTTTTGCTGCTGTTTTCCGACCGGGGGTGAAATATTACCTGATCGCGCACGGCATCGAGGTCTGGCGGCCTTACTCGATCCTTGAGCGCGCCGCCTTGCGCGGGGCGCACCGGATTCTCTGTGTCAGTGAATACACCCGACGGCAGATGCTGCGCTTCGCTCCCTTTCTCGACCCGGCGCGCCTGCTCGTCGTGCCTAATACCTTCGATCCGGCTTTCGCATCGCCGCGGGTCGCGACCGCGCCGGCTGGTGAAACCCATCACTCCCGGATCCTGGTGGTCTCCCGGCTGGTCGCCACTGATCCCTATAAGGGAGTTGACACGATGATCGAGGCGATGCCGGGGATCCTGCGTCAGTTTCCCAGCGCGCAACTGCGCATTGCGGGAGGAGGCGACGACCGGCCGCGGTTGGAGGAGATTGCCCGCACCCTCGGGCTCGGCCGGGCGGTGCATTTCACCGGCATCATTGATGATGCGGCCCTCCGCACCGAATACATGGCGTGTGACATTTTCGCCCTGCCCAGCCGCAAGGAAGGCTTCGGTTTGGTCTATCTGGAGGCCATGACGTATGGCAAACCCTGCCTGGCGGCCCGCGCCGGCGGCGCGCCCGAGGTGGTGAACCCCGAGGTGGGGGCGCTCGTGGAATACGGCAACACCGACCAGATCGCGGTGGCCGTGGCCGACCTCGTGCGCCATCCCCGCACCCCAGCCGCGATGCTCCGCCGCGCCGGCGATTTTGCCTTTCCCGTTTTCAAGCAGAGGCTCTCGGCTGCTTTGGTCGCTGAAGGAAACGAGGGCAAAGCCGGATTGACCGGCAGATGACCTCTGGTTCCAGCCCTGCCGCTGAAGCTGACAGCCAAAGCGGAGGGCTGCCGGCCCCTCAGAACTGCCGCGTGTAACGGCCGCCGCGCTCGTCCTCGAAGGTGAGGGAATTGGCCGTAATGCCGATGAGCTTGAGATTCATCTCGTGCTCGACGATGTCGCCCACGCGGTAGACGCGGTCGTTCATGAGCACCTTGCTGTCGGTGGCCGAGGCGCGGATGCCGGCGATGTGCAGGTTTTCAATGTAAGTGATGGCCTTGGGCTCGAGCTTCGCCAGCGGCAAGGCCGGCTGAGCCGGCGCTCTTTGAGCCATGGCTGGTTCGTCCGGCCGCTGCGTGGCAGGCGAAGAAGGCACTGACTTGGTCTCCGACTTCTTGACGACCACCGGCTCAGGAGTAGGCGGTGGCGGAGTCACGACAGGGAGGACGAAAGTGCTGGCGGGTCCGCCAGCGCCAGAGGACGGTTCAAGCTTGGGCACTGCAGGCTCTGGCCTCGGTTCTCCGTTCTCCGTAGTCGGAGCGGCCGGCGGAGTCTGAGCCGCTGACTGCTGACCGCTGACCGCTGATATCTCGGGTTTTTTGGCGGGTCTTTTGTGCATCACAAACCAGCCGCCGGTGATGAACACCAGGACAGCGCCGGCGCCGAGCCCGAGGCGGATGAGCTGCGAATTGAAACCGACGGGCTTGGCGCGCTTGGCGATCCGCGCCGCCGACTCGCCCCCGACGCCGGGCATGGCGGCGAGCGGCGTGCTCTCGCCGGTCCGCTGCTTCTGGGCCTTTTTCAAGGCGTCGTTGATGAGGCTCATGCTCGGAAATTATTTAACACAGGGGACGCAGAGGGATTATTGGTTCGGTCATGCATACTCTGAGTACTCCGTGAGCTCTGTGTTTAAACCCATCCTCAATCCGTCAGCCGCTCCAGGTCGCGGGCGGCGCGGCGGGCGTCCCAGTAATTGACCTCGTCTGATTCGCGGATGAAGGCGGAAAGAAGCGACTTGTCGCAAAGATTGTTGATGATGCGCGGGATGCCGCGGCTGGCCTGGAAGATCGCCCGCAGCGCCCATGGCGTGAAATGCGGGCGGCCCATGCTGCCCGAGACGGTGAGCCGGTGGTGGATGTAGCGGTCCATCTCCTCGCGGGTGAACGGACGCAGCTCGTAGTGCACGAGGATGCGCTGCCGCAGCTGGCGCAGTTCCTCCAGCGCGAGCTTTTCCTTCAGCTCCGGCTGGCCCATCATGACAATCTGGAGGAGCTTCTGCTTGTCGGTCTCGAGATTGGAGAGCAGGCGCACCTGCTCGAAGACCTCGAAGGAGAGATTCTGCGCCTCGTCGATGATGAGCACGATCTCGCGGCCGGCGGCGATGCGGGCGAGCAGCACCTGGTTCACCTGGGCGACAAGGTCGTTCTTGCTGCGGGCCTGCGTGGTTTCGCCCAGTTCGGTCAGGATCGCCTTCAGCATCTGTGTCTCGGTGACGCGGGGGTTCAATACCAGCGCCGTGTCGTAGTGCGCGGGGTCGAGCTCGTTCAGGAACTTGCGGCAAAGCGTGGTCTTGCCGCAGCCGACCTCGCCGACGAGCACGATGAAGCCCTTTTTCTCCCGGACGCCGTATTTCAGGTGCTGTAAAGCCTCCTGATGGGTGGCGCTCAGATAGAGGAATTTCGGGTCCGGAGTGATATGAAACGGCATCTCCGCAAATCCGTAGTAGCTTTGATACATCGTTCGGCAAGTATTTGAGCCGCACGGGAAAATGCACGCAAAAACCGCGTGGATTCCCTTTGAAAGTAGTTGCCTGCGTCCCGGGCGGCACCTTTATCGGTAGGCAATATCAAGGCATTTTAAACACAGAGAACGCAGAGGCCACGGAGGCCGGACCAATGCAGTTTGAACCACAAATATCCACTAAGGCCTCACTAAAGATTAGTGACCGATTAGTGAAAATCAGTGGTTCCTCGACCTGCCTTGTGAATTAGTTATCCGTCCAATCCGCGCCATCGGTAATCAACTCCTCCGTGATCTCTGCGACCTCTGTGTTAAACCAGTCTTTCCCCCGGTGAATTACAGCAAGCTGATCCTTGGGCTTTATGCCGTGCTATTCGCGGCGATCGCGGTGTGGGCCGCCGCCTTTTTCGTGCAGATGCACCGGGACCTGACGGCATTGCGGATCCAGGAAACCGCCAACCAGCGCCGGCTGGCTGAGGCCGAGGCGCGGCTGCAGGCGCAGGAAAAATACCTCGACCAGCTCCGCCACGATCCCGCGCTGGTCGAGCGCCTCATCCGCCAGAAGCTCGGCTACGTGCGCGCGCAGGAATTTGTCTTCCGGTTCGAGGAAGAGAAGAAATGAACGGAAACATTTTAACGCAGAGATCGCGGAGATCGCGGAGAGCGCAGAGCAGAATACACCGTCCCTTCTCCGGGAGCTCCGTGCCCTCTGGGTTCAAGAAAAACCAATGGAGATAGATCAACTAATCGCTTCCTACCGTGCCGCGGGCCAGGGGCAGGTCTTTGCCTTCCGGGATTTGCTGTCCTCCAGTGAGCGCGCCGCGCTGGCCAACCAGGCCGCGGAAGTCGACCTGGCGGAAGTGGCGCGGTTGAACCGCACGCTGGTGCTGAAATCCGCCGGCGGCGCGGAGGTGAATCTCGCCGGCCTGTCGCCGGCGCCATGTGAGCGGCTGCCGGAAAACGGCGGCGACGCCGCGGAATGGGCGAAGGCCCGGACGGCGGGCGAGACGGCGTTGCGCGCCGGGCGCATCGCGGCCTTCACCGTGGCGGGCGGGCAGGGGACGCGGCTCGGTTACGACGGACCCAAGGGCACGTTCGCCGTCACGCCGCTCAAACGGAAGCCGCTGTTTCAGGTATTCGCGGAGAAAATCAAGGCGGCCGGACTGCGCCATGGGCGACCGTTGCACTGGTTCATCATGACCAGCCACGCAAACCACGAGCAGACCGAGGGATTTTTTGGGCAGCACCGTTACTTCGGCCTGGACAAGGGCCGGGTGCATTTCCTCCGCCAGGGCCGGATGCCGGCGGTGGATTTCGCCGGCAAAATCCTGCTCGAGATGCGGGGATCCCTCGCGCTCAGCCCCGACGGCCACGGCGGGTCTCTGCGGGCGCTCCACCGCAGCGGCGCGCTGGACCTGATGCAGTCCGAGGGCATCGACACGATCAGCTATTTCCAGGTGGATAATCCGCTCGTGCGCTCGATCGACGCCGCGTTCATCGGCTTCCATCTTATGCGCGGCTCCGAAATGTCGAGCAAGATGGTGCCCAAGGCCTACGCGGAAGAAAAGGTCGGCCATTTCTGCCTGCAGGGTGGGAAGATCGTCGTCGTGGAATACAGCGACATGCCGCTGGCGATGCAGCGGGAGACCAACCCCGACGGCTCGCTCCGCTACAGCGCCGGCAGCATCGCCATCCATATCATCGACCGGGAATTTGCGCGGCGCATGGCCACCGGTGGCGAGGGAGCGGCGTTGCCCTTCCACCGCGCGGACAAGAAAATCGCGACCATCGACGCGACGGGCGGGCCGGTCAACCCGGCCAAAGCCAACGGCGTGAAGTTCGAGATGTTCGTCTTCGACGCGCTGCCGTTTGCCCGCAACTCGGTGGTCATCGAGACGGCCCGCGCGGACGATTTTAGCCCGGTGAAGAATGCCGAGGGCGTGGATTCACCGCAGACCTGTCGCGATGACCAGCTCCGCCAGTTTGCCCGCTGGCTGAAGGCGGTGGGTGCGACGGTGGAGACCGATGCCACCGGCCTGCCGAAAGCCGGATTGGAAGTCTCGCCGCTCTTCGGCTATGACGCCGACTCGTTCGCCGAGCGCTGGCGCAGCCTGCCGATCAAACCCGTGGTCGCCGACGGATTATATTTGGAATGAGGCAGGGTTTTTAACCCAGGCATCACCGAGGATTCAGAGCATTCTTTACTATCCGGGCATTTCCTCTGAGAACTCTGCGTCCTCTGTGTTAAAGAAAATCATCTCATGACTCCCGCTGAGAAAATCGCCCAGGCCGCCAGGGAGGGAAAACTGCTGCCCGGCGCCGTGGAGAACCTGAACGCGTGGCTGCAGGCCGGCCTGCCGGGCTGGGCGCAGCAGAGCCTCGACGAACTCGTCGAGCGCGGGGAGTGGGGCGAACTCAACGACCGCTTCTACCGCTACCTCGAGTTCGGCACCGGCGGCATGCGCGGGCGCACCATCGGGGTCGTCGCGGCCAGGGCGGAGACCGGCACGATCGACGCGCGCGGTTCGCCCGAGCACGCCAATGTGGGCAGCAACCTGCTCAACGATTTCACGCTGATTCGCGCAGTGGTCGGGCTTTATCATTACGTCGCGAAATTTCTGGCCCAGCAAAAGAGCAAGGCGAAGCCCAAGATCGTGATCGCGCACGATGTCCGGCATTTTTCCAGGCATTTCTGCCAGCTGGCGGCCTCGACCTGGACGCGCCTGGGTGGGGTCGCGGTCATTTTCGACGGTCCGCGCTCGACACCGCAACTGAGCTTTTCAGTCCGGCATTACAAGGCCCACACGGGCGTGGTCATCACGGCCAGCCACAATCCGCCGCACGACAACGGCTTCAAGGCCTACTTTACCGACGGCGCGCAGGTCACGCCGCCGCACGACCAGGGCATCATCGCCGAGGTCAACGCCGTGCCCTTGTCCGCGGTGCACGAGTTTCTCTCCAAGGATCTCGGCGCGGTGGAGATCATCGGGCGCGAGGCCGACAACGCCTACCTCGCGGCGGCCTCGCAGGCGGCGCTGGATCACAAGCTCCTGCGCGCATCCGCCCTGCGGGTTGTCTACACGAACATCCACGGCGTGGGCTGTTACTCCACCTTGCCGTTATTGTTGCATGCCGGGGTGCTGGTGACGGAGGTGCCGGAGCAGGTGGCGTTCGATGCGCGTTTCCCGACGGTCAAGTCGCCCAATCCCGAAAACGCCGAGGCCCTGGCGCTCGCCGTCGAGCTCGCCGAGAAGTGCGGCCATGAGCTCGTGATGGCCACCGACCCGGACGGCGACCGGATGGGCGCGGCCGTGCGCAACAAGGCGGGTAAAATGGAGATTCTCACTGGCAACCAGGTCGGCGCGTTGCTGGCGGATTATCGCATCATGAAATACAAGGAGCTCGGCTGGATTCCCGCCGCCGGCAGCCAGTCGGCCGTCCTGGTGAAGACCTTTGTGACCACGCCGCTGCAGGACGCCATCGGCCGCGGACACAACGTCAAGGTCATCAACACGCTCACCGGTTTCAAGTGGATCGCGGGCAAGATGCGCGGCTACGAGGAAAAGCTCTGCGCCGCGATGGGGCCGGGGTTCGACTACGATGTCACGCCGTTCCGCGAGCGCGCCGCCCTGCTGCTCAAGCACAGTTCGTTCTACCTGTTCGGCTCTGAGGAGAGTTACGGCTACCTGCCCAACGACCTGTTGCGCGACAAGGACGGCAACGCCGCCTGCCTGATGTTCGCCGAGGTCTGCGCGTGGGTGAAGTCGCGCGGCCTGACCGTGCCGGAATACCTCGACGAGATTTACCTGAAATACGGCTTCTTCCTCGAGGGCGTCATCAACATCTACTACGAGGGCGCCAGCGGCGCGGCGAAGATCAAGCGCATCCTCGATACCTACCGCACCAGCCCGCCCAGGGCCTTTGGCCAGACCAAGGTGACGCGGTTCCAGGATTTCGGCCGGGAGAAATTCCACGACGCGGACAACGAACTCATCCCCGCGCAGGATCTTTATCGTGTGACGCTCAGCAACGGCTACTCGTTTGCCGCGCGCGGCAGCGGCACCGAGCCGAAGATGAAATTCTACCTCTTCGCGCAGGAGCCTTTAGTAGGGGGGAGCCTGCCCGCCCAGAAGGCTGACGCACTTCTGGCCGCCAAGGCCAAGGCCAAGGCCACGCTCGACGCACTCAAGGCCCTGATGGAAACCGACGCGCGGAAACGGGCCGAAGGATGAGACCTGAAACCTGAAGACGCGAACCAAGGCATTTTAACGCAGAGATCGCGGAGGACACAAAGAGAATTGATGTATTCAGAAACCAGAAAACCACGAACCCCAACTCCAGGCTTCATGGCTTCTGAATCAATCCATCTCTGTTTTCCAGTTACGTCCTGTTAGAAACCAGCTTGGTATTTATTCGCTCAATCTGTGAAATCCGTGGCTAAAGCAATCTGGGTCTTGCTCCTCGCAGTGACGGCGTGGGCTGCGCCCAGGCGCAAGGTCATCATCGACCAGGATGCGTTCGGCCCCGGCGGCCCGAATCTGCAGCCCATCCTGATGGTCCTGCAGTCGCCGGACGTCGAAGTGCTGGGCATCACCATCGAGAGCGGCGACGGCTGGCAGCAGGAAAACGTCGCGCACACGCTGCGGATGCTGGAGATCATCGGACGGACGGATGTTCCCGTTGTGTCCGGGGCCACGTTCCCACTCGTGAACTCGGCGGAGGCCACGAAGCGCTGGGAGGCGCGGCACGGCAAGCTCGTCTACAAGGGCGCGTGGACCGAAGAATGGCCGTCTGGCACGGTGAGCCGCCGGCCGATCCACCCGGCGGACGTCGTGCCACCATCGTCCGAGGGCGAACCCACGACCAAGCCGCTGGCCGAGAGCGCAGACAAGTTTCTCGCGCGCAAGGTGAGGGAGTTTCCCGGCGAGGTGTCAATTCTCGCGCTCGGACCGCAGACCAACCTCGCGCTGGCGCTGAAACTCGACGGGCAGTTCGCCGGGCGGGCAAAGGAGATCGTCATCATGGGCGGCAGCTTCAATCCGCACGCGGCAAAAAATGACTTTGCGTTGGAATACGCCCACCGGCCGCGGTTGGAGTTCAATTTCCGCTGGGACCCCGAGGCGGCGGACGCGGTGCTCCGGGCTCCCTGGCGGAAAATCACGCTCTCGCCGGTGGATCCGACCACGGCGACGCTGTTCAAGCCGGAGCTCATCAAGCGCATCGCCTCAGCCGAGACACCGGTGGCGCGCTACGTGTCACGGCACCTCGAGGGATTTCCCATGTGGGATGAACTGGCGGCCGCAGTCTGGCTGGAGCCGTCGATTGTCACGCGGCATGAAGCGATGGCGGTGGGCGTGGACACGGACACCGCTGGCGCGGGTTACGGTAGCACGCTCAGCTGGCCGGCGGGAAAAGGGCCGGGTTTGGGTGAGCGTGACATCGACGTTGTGATCGAAGTGGACGTGCCGAAGCTGGAGCAGCTCGTCGGCGAACTGCTGACCCGGCCGGCTTCACCTCCATTAAACTAGCAACAGCGCGGGTTTCTCGAGCAGGTCCTTGAGGGCGGCGAGGAATTGCGCGCCGAGGGCACCGTCCACCACGCGGTGGTCGCAGGAGAGGGTGAGCACCAGCGTCTGGCCGACGACGATCGAGCCGTTCTTCACGACGGGCTTGGTGACCGTGGTGCCGACGGCAAGGATGGCGGCATTGGGCGGGTTGATGATGGCCGAGAAACGCTCGATGCCCATCATGCCGAGGTTCGACACGCAGAAGGTGCCGCCGGTGAACTCGTCGGGCTTCAGCTTCTTTTCCTTGGCGCGCTTGCCGAGCGGCTTGGCCTCGACGCTGATCTGAAAAACAGACTTCGTGTGCGCGTCGCGGATGACCGGTGTGATGAGGCCGTCCTCGATCGCGACGGCGAAAGAGACATGCGCGGCGCCGTGATACTGGATGCCGGTGCCGGTCCACGAGGCGTTGACGCCCGGCACGCGGCGGAGCGCCTCGGCGCTGGCCTTGAGGATGAAGTCGTTGACGGAGAGCTTCACCACCTCCTTCTCGAACGCGGTGTTGAGCTGGACGCGGACGGCGAGGAGCGGTTCGGCGTCCACCTCGATCTCCAGGTAGAAATGTGGGATCTGCGTCTTGGCCTCGAGCAGGCGCTTGGCGATGATCGCCCGCATGTTCGAGGCGGTGACGGTGCGGTCCACCTGGATGGGGCCGGTGCGGGACGGCGTGCCGCCCGCAAATGATCCCGGTTGCGGCGAGGTCGCCGCCGCTCCAGATTTAAGCAGGGCGGGGTTCGCGGCGGCGGCGAGGACGTCGGCCTTGACGATGCGGCCGTGCGGACCGGTGCCGGTGAGCCGGGCCGGATCGATTTTTTCGTTGGACGCGATTTTTTTCGCCAAAGGCGAAATCATGATACGATCGCCAGAGTGTGGAGCGCTGATTGCTGAGGGCTGAGGGCCGGCAACTGGAGCCGGCGTCGGTGCAGCGACGGGTGCGGGTGCTGGCGCCACAGGCGTGGGAGCCGGAGCGACAGCCTTCGGGGCAGGCGGGGCATCGCCCTTCGGTGCCGGAGCGGCAGGGGCATCAACCTTCTCACCGGGCTTGCCGATGGCGCAGAGTGCGGCGCCGATGGCGACCTGCGAACCGGGTTGGGCGAAAATCTTGATCAGCGTGCCGTCGAAGAACGACTCGAGCTCCATCGTGGCCTTGTCGGTCTCGACCTCGGCCAGCATGTCGCCGGCCTTCACGGCGTCGCCTTCCTTTTTGAGCCACTTGACCAGCGTGCCCACCGTCATGGTGTCGCTGAGCTTGGGCATGTCGATGATTTCGGCCATGGTCGGGGAAGCAGTAAGATTTAAGCGATAAGGTGTAAGCTTACTTCAGAACGGCAAGGGCCGCGTCGAAGATTTTCTGCGGCGTGGGGAGCTGCTCCTTCTCGAGGGGTGCGCTGTAGATGGCGGGAGCGTCGACGGAGGTCACGCGGCGGATCGGGGCGTCGAGATAGTCAAAGGCCTTTTCCTGGATGATGCACGCGAGCATCGCGCTGACGGAGCAAAAGGGCTTCGCCTCCTCGACGAGCAGCACGCGGTTGGTCTTTCGGACCGAGGCGAGGACGGTCTCCTCGTCGAGCGGGCGGATGGAGCGGAGGTCGACGACCTCGGCGTTGATGTTGTGCTTCTCCTTGAGCAGGTCGGCGGACTTGAGGGCCATCTGGATGGCGCGGCCGTGGCCGATGATGGAGATGTCCTTGCCCTCGCGCATGACCTTGGCCGAGCCGAGCGGCACGAGGTATTCGCCGTCGGGCACTTCGCCCTGGTCGCCGTAGAGGATGGTGTTTTCCATGAACATGACCGGGTCGTTGTCGCGGATGGCGGACTTGAGCAGGCCCTTGGCGTCGTAAGGCGTGGAGGGGACGACGACCTTGATGCCCGGGTGGTAGGCGGCGATGGACTCGGGCGTGTGGGAGTGGGTCGCGCCGACGTTGGTGCCGCCGTTGGCCGGGCCGCGGATGACGATGGGGCAGCTGATGAGCCCGCCGGACATGTAGCGGATGTTGGCGGCGTTGTTGAAAATCTGGTCGAACGCGACGGAGTAGAAGCTGAAGAACATCAGCTCCATGACCGGGCGCAGGCCGAGCATTGCGCCGCCGATGCCCATGCCGATGAAGCCGGCCTCGCTGATGGGCGTGTCGACGATGCGCTTGGGGCCGTATTTCGCGAGCAGCCCCTCGGTGACCTTGTAGGCGCCGTGGAACTGGCCGACCTCCTCGCCCATGATGACGACGTTGGGGTCGCGGTCGAGTTCCTCGGCCATGGCGGCGCGGAGGGCTTCGCGGTAGGTGATGACGGGCATTTTGCGGAAAGTTGAGAGGTGAGAGTGGGGAGCTGGGCCTCAGTCGAAAAAGAGGCTGCCGACGGACTTCTTGTCCTGCGGGTTGTCGATCTCCCAATAGACGTCCTTCTTGATGTCCTCCATGGTCGGGTAGGGGCTCTGCTCGGCGAATTGCGCGGAGGTCTCCGCCTCGGCGCGGGCGGACTCGTCGATCTTCTTGATGATGTCCTCCGTCAGCACGCCCTCGGTCAGCAGTGCGTTCTGATAATGCATGATGGGGTCCTTCGTGCGCTTGTATTCCTCGATCTCCGTCTTGTCGCGATAGGTGGAGTCCGGGTCGGCGACCGAATGGCCGCGGTAACGGTAGGTGCGGATCTCCAGCACGCTCGGCTTCGACTGGTCGCGGGCGAGCTTGAGCGCCGCGTGGACGTGCTCGCGCACTGCGTAGACATCATGGCCGTCCTCAACGATGGCCCAGTTCATGCCGTAGCCCTCGGCGCGCCCGGCGAGCGAGGCGCCGGCGGACGAGCGCTCCTGGCTCGTGCCCATCGAATAGCCGTTGTTCTCAATAATGAACACCACCGGCAGTTCCATCAGCGCCGCGAGGTTGTAGGATTCGTGCACGGCGCCCTGATTGACCGCCCCGTCGCCCATGAAGGTCAGGCAGGCGCCCTTGATGCCCTTGTATTTCAAGCCGTAGGCGAGGCCGGTGCCGAGCGGGACCTGCCCGCCGACGATGCCGTGCCCGCCCCAGTAATGCCGGCTCGGGTCAAAGTAATGCATCGAGCCGCCCTTGCCCTTCGAGCAGCCGGTGTATTTGCCAAAATTCTCCGCCATCAGCTCGTTCATGCCCATGCCGACCCCCAGCGCGTGGCCGTGGTCGCGATACGCCGTGATGATGTGGTCGTTGTCGCCCATCAACGAGCAGCAGCCCACCGCCACCGATTCCTGGCCGATGTAGAGGTGGAGGAACCCGCCGATCTTGCCCTGCTGGTAACTCCGCAGGCAGCGCTCCTCGAAGCGCCGGATCCGCACCATGTCGCGATAGAACTGGATTTTCTCGTCCGCCCCCAGCTTCGCGTTGATTGGCGCCTGCCGCGCATCATGGCCAGAGGCGGCGACTTCGGGCTTTTTAGTCAGGGACGGTTTCTTGATCACAAGGAATGATTTGAGTTTGAAGCAATATTCAGGCGCAGGAATCTGTTTTTCAGAGAAACACCGGCGAAGACAAGCGAAAGTTTGGGCGAAAGGGCTACAACTTGGAGGGCTCGCGTCCCTGCGAGCCGGCCCGCAGAGACGCGGGCCCTCCACCAAGTCAGCTCAGGCCTTTGGCGTTATCTGCTCCACCGTCACCACGATGGGCGAGCGCCCGCAATCCGCCTTCAGCGCGACGAAACTGTCGCGGTATTGGTCGAAGATCGGCCACAGTGCGGCCTTGTCGGTCTCGGGGATCGGCAGGCTCTTGATTTTCTCCCGCGAGAAGAACCCGAACTTCCCCTCTGGGATGTCCGGTGGCTGACGCCCGATGGGTTTCTTGCAACGGAAGAGAAACATCAGCCAGTGCGTCTCTCCTTGGTAGGCTTTTTCGGCGATCATGGCGAAGAGGTGCAGGTCGGCTTGGGTGACGCGCAAGCCGGTCTCCTCGAAGGTCTCGCGCACGGCGCACTCGAAGGGCGACTCGCCCGTCGCCATCTCCAGCTTGCCCCCGATGGGCGTCCACACGCCCAGGTTGGGCTGCTTGGCCCGCAGGAGGAGAAGCTGCTCGCCCGCGGCGTTCTCAATGAAGACCAGGACGCTGATTTTGTAGGGCAGGGTGGGAGGCATCTGAAAAAAGAGCGTGACCTTTGCCCGAAGTCGGGCAAACAAATCCGTCACGGGCCGCATCTCCATGCCGCCCTTTTTTTATTCTCCCCGCGCAACCATCCTGGACCTCGGCGCCAGCCGGACGGCTTTCGGGGTGTTTAGCCGCAAAAGCGGCCGCTTGCGACTCGAACAATACGCGGTAGAAACATTATCCACTGCGGCAGGCAGTGATGATAACTGGCTGGAAAACACGGCCGCCGCCCTGCTGGCGCTTCGCCGCAGGGTCAAGGCCCCCGGCTCGGTCGTGCTGGTGTTGCCAGCGCACCTGGTGCTGACAAAGTTGATCAAAACCCCACGGGTCGAGCCGGCCAAGCGCGAACGGGTCCTGCACTTTGAAGCGGGGCAAAGCATCCCATTCGCGCTGCCCGATGTTATCTGGGACAGTGTTGTGGCTGGCGAAAGCAATGCAGGCCTCGACGTCCTGCTCGCCGCGGTGAAACGGGACGCGGTCGAGCAGATTTGCCGCGTGATTCAAGAGACAGGCTTCGTGCCGCAATACATTCTGCCTTCGTCGCTGGCCACGCTGGCGGGCTACCGTTTGCAGCATGCCGGGAAAATCAAGCCTTCCCTGGTGCTCAATCTGGGCGCACGCTCCACCACGCTGTTCTTGGCCGAGGCCAAGCGTTTCGTAACCCGCACGCTCTCGCTAGGCGGCAATAGTATCACGCAACAGATAGCGGAAAACCAAGATTGCGATGCGGAGGCGGCGGAGTCCATCAAGCTCTCCGATCGCAGCGCGAGCCTGACTGCTGGCGCCATGGAAACGCTCGCCACGCGGCTCGCGCAGGAAATCACCAGAACCGTGCTGCACTTCCGCCGGCAAAGTGATTTGGAGAACCCGGAGATCGTTTACCTGACTGGCGGCGGCGCGCGCCTCGCGGGTCTCGACGAGGCGCTGGCGGCGAAGCTAAAAATTCCGGTGGACCGGCTCGATTTGCTCGGCGCCATCGAGATTGCCCGCGGCGCCAGCGATGCTGGCGAGCACGAGCTCATGCTGGCCGACCTGGTCGGCGCGGCAGCGACCCAGTTGCTGCGGGACCAGGCGGCGCTCAACCTTTTGCCGCCGCGCTTGCGACGCCAAGATAGCCTGCGCCGGCGCCAGCCCTGGCTGATGGCAGCGGCCGTACTGACGGTCGCGGCACTCATCCCGCCACTCGTTCATTTTCGTAGCGTGACCGGCCAGGCACAGCGCAAGACCGCCACCATTGAGCGCGAGCTGGCGCCGTTGCGCGAACGCGATGCGCGCAACCGCGCCAGCCTGCAGCAGCTCGGGGAACTCAAGCAGCAGATTGCACAATTGCAGGGCGTGTATGACCGCCGCACCGGCTGGCTGAACCTGCTGGCCGATCTGCAGGACCGCCTCGTGCGCGTCGAGGATGTGTGGCTGGAAAAATTGCAGGTCACGCCCGCCGCGTCCGGCGCGCCGCTTAAACTCGTCATCTCCGGCCGCATGCTCGACAAGACCAACCCGCTTTCGAAGGTCAGCCCCGAGACGTTCAACCGCGTGAAGGCGCTGCTCGCCAGCATTGTGGACTCGCCTTACGTCGCCACCGTCGAGGGCGAGCGTTTTGACAACGACCAGCCCGGCATTCTGAAGTTCGATTTCGTGCTCGTGACCGACCCGGCGCGCCCGCTTTGATTTTTAGCACAGAGTGCACAGAGAACACAGAGTGACCATGAAACCAATCAACCAGCTTACCGAGCAGATCATTGGTGCAGCCATCGAGGTTCACCGGGAAAAAGGTCCAGGATTGCTGGAGTCGGCCTATGAAAATTGTCTGGCTCATGAGTTGGGATTGCGCGGACTGCAAGTTACCTGCCAAGTGGCGGTTCCACTTGTTTATAAGGGCGTCACTATCGATGTCGCCTTTCGGGCCGACCTGATTGTGGAGAACCAAGTGCTGGTCGAATTGAAGGCCACTGAAACAGTTTTGCCGGTGCACAAGGCACAGGTTCTTTCTTATATTCGCGAAACGGGTCATCAAGTGGGGCTGCTGATTAATTTCCATGCTCCTAAACTCGTGGATGGAGTGACCCGGATTGTGAACGAACGATCTGTCTCTGAGACCTCTGTATCCTCTGCGTTAAAAAATTCCGGCTGACATGAACTGGTTAAGACGCAACCCAATCTTTGGCGCGGTTCTGCTCGCTTGTGTGACGGTGCTGGCGGCGGAGGCGTGGCTCCTGCGACGCGACCGGCAGCTGGCTGCGCGCGCCGTGGCGGCGTTGGAACAGAAGAAACAGGAGCGGGACTGGCTGGCCCGACAATCGCCCACGCTGAGCGGGGAGAACGAGCAGGCCATCGCGCGCGATGTCGCTCAGGCGCAACAGGTCCTCATCGCGTTGTGCTCGGCTCTGCAGGGCAAAGATGGCGTGCTCCTGGAAGCCGCGCCGCCGGCCAAGTCGATTGACGCGTATTTCGACATCGCTGCCTTCGTGGAGAAAACCCGCGCCATCGCGACCCGCACGCAGGTGATGATCAAGCCTGACGAGCGCTTCGGTTTCGCCTCGCACGCCAATGAAGGGCCCGAGGCAGATCTGGTGCCGGCGGTCTTCCGCCAGCGCGTCGCCGGGCAATATCTCGTCGAGGCCCTGCTTGAGTCGCGCCCGCGGGCCCTGCTCGCGGTGCAGCGCGAGCACCCCCTGACCGCCGCCCAGCAAGCGCAGCGCAATCGGCCTTCGGCGTCGGGGGTGGCCGCCGCGATCGCGCCGACTGGCTTAGCCGGCCAACCGGGTGATTTCTTTGATCTGGATGGTCAAATTTCCCTGCGGGTGCCGGGCCGGGTGGAGAGCGAGGCGTTCCGGCTGGAGTTCACGGGCCAGACGCCAGCCTTGCGGGCGCTCCTGAACAGTCTCGCGGCCTTCAAGCTGCCGGCGATTGTGCGCAGCGTTGAGGTTGAGCCATTGGCCGCCGGGAGTCCGGCCACCGCGATGCTTGCGACGGGAGCACCGGTGCCATTGGTGCCGCAGAATATGTCGAAGTTTTCGGTCGTAGTGGAATTGATTGAGCCGCTGCCCGCGGCGGAAAAAGAGCCCGCGTCATGATTCCGTTGATTAAAGGTAACTACGACAAATTGTTGCTGGCCCTC
>DATFUQ010000109.1:0-3441 GCA_035260745.1 Lacunisphaera sp.
ACCGGCAGAAAAAGCGGCTGCTCACGGAGCAAAGCCAGCCGTGGCTGGAAAAGCTCGGCGTCACCACCGCGACCGGCGCCGTCCGCGAGGGTCTGGCCGACAAGCACCGGCAGATTCACAAGTTCACCGAGATCCTCAGCCACCTCACCGCGGACGCCGCCTTGCCCACGCACCGTCCTCTGGAAATTGCCGACATGGGCTGCGGCAAGGGTTACCTGACCTTTGCCACGTATGATTATTTTAATCTGGTTGAGTCCCGTGCCACGCACGTCCGGGGCATCGAGGCCCGCGAGGAACTCGTTCAGCTCTGCAACCGCGTGGCCCGGGAGACCGGTCGCGAGCACCTCAACTTCGTCAGCGGCACGATCGAATCGGCCAAACTGCCGGCGCTCGACGTGCTCATCGCGCTGCATGCCTGCGACACCGCGACCGACGACGCGCTCGCCAAGGGCGTGCAAGCCGGCGCCGCGCTCATCGTGGTTGCGCCTTGCTGCCAGAAGGAGCTGCGCGCGCAGTTGCAGGCGGCGCCGGTGCTGGCGCCGGCGCTGCGCCACGGGATATTCCAGGAGCGCCACGCCGAGTTCGCCACCGACGCCTTGCGCGCCCTCCTGCTGGAATGGGCCGGCTACGACACCAAGGTCTTCGAGTTCATCTCCACCGAGCACACGGCCAAGAACCTGATGATCGCCGCCACCCGGCGCCCCGGCGCCGTCCGCACCGACGAGGCCGCGGCCAGCGTGCGCCAACTGGCCGCGTTCTATGGCATCAAGTCCCAAGCGCTGGCCCGGCATTTCTATTTCGACCTGTCCCAATGATAAAAGCAGAGCATTCCTCTTATGTAGGTTGCGCGCTTGCGCGCAACGTTGCGTGCAAGCACGCCACCGACAAATGCCGACAATGAACTGGGAATCGCTCGACTGGGAAATCCTCGACCGGCTGCGTGACAACTTCCTCTCGGGCACTGCCGCCGCGGGCGGTCCCTACTGGCACACGCTCACTGATCTCGAGTGCTACGATTTCACCTACGGCGAGCGCATCGGCTGGAAGTGGGACGCCGTGTTGCACGAATTGAAACTGCGCCACTGGGCACCGCCGCCTGGCGCCACGGTGCTCGACTGGGGCTGTGGCAGCGGCATCGCCGGCCGGCGCGTGGTTGAATTTCTTGGTGCGGCCAACGGCGCGCGGTTGCTGGTCCATGACCACTCGGCCCTTGCGATGGACTTTGCCGAACATCGAGGCCGGGCGGCCTTCCCGCGACTGGCGGTCGACCGCGCCAGCCACCGCTATCTGCAAGGCGATGAACCGATCGACATGCTGGTGGTCAGTCATGTGCTCAATGAACTGGATGACCCGGCCCACGCGGAGTTGCGCACCCTGGCCGCAAGAGCCGGGACCGTTTTGTGGGTTGAGCCTGGCACGCATGAAGTCAGCCGCGCACTCGGCGGTTGGCGGAAAAAACTGCTCAGCACCGGCCTGAAGGCCGTTGCCCCCTGCCCGCACCAGGCGGCCTGCGGCGTGCTCGCCGCCGGCAACGACCGGCACTGGTGCCACTTCTTCGCCGCGCCGCCCGCCGGCATCTACGCGGATTCCGGCTGGGTGAAGTTCGGCCAACGCGCGGGCATCGACCTGCGCTCCCTGCCCTACAGTTTCCTCGCCTTGGATCGGCGCGAGCCCGCCACGCCAGCCGGATTTTCGCGCATTATCGGCGAGCCCAGATTCTACAAGGGCTACGCCAAGGTTTTCAGCTGCGACACCGGCGGCGTGCAGGAGCTCATGTTGCAAAAGCGCGACGCCCCCGAGTTGCTCAAGACCCTGAAGCATGCCGCCGACCCGGTCCTCCATCGCTGGACGCATGCGGGCGGCCGCATCACGAAAATCGAACCGCTTTGAGCACGCGCGCCTCGCCGATTCTCTTCTTCAACCCTAATGGCCGACCGCAAATGATCACACTTCGAGGCATCGAAAAAGTCTATCCGCTCAAGTGGGGTTTGGGGTTCATTGTAGTTTCTTGGTCAGCGAGCGCCATCCGGCACTCACCTGCCGGATTTTTTCGGGGCGGGCGGAGTTTTTATTTCCGGGGCGACCACCTTGGGCTTGGACCCCTCGGCCGCGAAATCAAACTGCATTTCCATCGAGACGTAGATGTGGGTCTTGCCCGCCATTTGCGGCGGAAACTCCAGGCTGACGGCGGCGGCCAGTGACGGCCAGACAAACTCGGGATAGGTATACTTCACTATCTTCGGGTTGATGACCTTGCCCTCCTTGTTGATCGTGATCGAGACCACGGCCTTGCCGTATTTGCCGCTGCCCTTCAGCTCAGCGGGATAACGGGGCAGGATGATCTGCCTGGGGGTAGGCCACGCCGGCAGCTGCTCGGCCGGGACGATCGTCTCGCTCACGATTTCAAAGAGAGGGCGGCCCGCCAGGGCCTCGAGCATCTGCGCGGTCGTCATCTGGAAGGCGAACGGGATGCGCACGCGGACGGCGACGGGGGTGCCGTTCCGCTCAGCGGGCTTGAATTCCCACTGGCGCGCGGCCGCCAGCGCGGACTCGCCAAACTCCGGCCGGGAGGCCGAGACCACCCGGGCGTCGGCCACATGGCCCTGCTCGGTGATCAGGCACTCGATCTCGGCTTCGCCGTTGAGGAGCTTCTTGCGCAACTCGGGCGGGTGTTCGGGCGAGACGGTGCGTATGGCCACCGGCGAAGTCCGCTCGTCGGGCTTCGCGGGATCGGCGGGCTGCGCTTCGAACGCGACGGCCCGGACACCGGCCAGCAGGAAAAAGGCGGCCAGGGCGCCCCGGGATAAAGCGAGCGGGATGGGGCGGAACCAGGATTGCACTGCGAGGGAGGCCGGCATGAATTATTTCACCAGGACGGGCGTCAGGACCTCGTTGCTTTTTCGATAGGCCTCGAGGGCCTTGGGCATGAGGTCCATCAGTTGGAGGATGCGCTCGGGATTGGACGGGTGGGTGGACAGCCAGGCCGGCGGAGTGGGCAGGCCGGCCGACGCGTTCTCAAGATTTTCAATCACCTTGATCGATTCCTCCGGGTTATAGCCGGCGCGGGCCATGTACATGATGCCGATGCGGTCGGCTTCCTTTTCTTTCTTCCGGTCGAAGCCCACCGCCGTGATGCCCGTCGAGAGACCATAGGCATCAAGCACGGCCTGGGAAGTGAGGCCGCCGGCGCCGCTGCCCGCCATGATTCCGCCCACCAGCAGACTCCCGCCCTGGATGGCCATCTCTTGCGAGAGCTTTTCGTTGACGTGGTGGGCCGCCACATGCCCGATCTCATGGGCCAGCACCGAGGCGAGCTGGTCGTCGTTCTGGATGATTTTGAAGAGGCCGCTGAAAACACCCACCTTGCCGCCCGCCATGGCAAAGGCGTTGATCTGTTGCGGCACCTCAAAGACGACAAACTCCCAATCGGCGTCGGGCACG
>DATFUQ010000110.1:0-3623 GCA_035260745.1 Lacunisphaera sp.
CGGCGGCCGGGCCGGGTCGTAGCGCTCGGTGACCTGCTGGTCGTTGCGCACCGTCGTGAGCGTGTAAGCCCAGCCCTTGGGCACCTCGGCGCTGAATTGGGCCAGAGCCTTGCGCAGGTAGTCCGGCATCTCGCCGGCACCGGCTGTGACAGCCAGAATCGCCCCCAGCGCCAGCGGGCCGAGGCTAGAGGACCGGCGGCGGCAGCCGGGAGATGAACCAGTCAAACTTGCCATGGAAGGTGAGCGTGCCAGTGCGATCCTTGAGATCAATCAGGATCACGGCACCGGAGCGGCCGCGCCCGGTCAGCCCGGCCACAAAATTGCTGCCCGTGGCCGCATCCGGTTCACCGTAGGCGAGCAGGTCGGACGTCGCGGGTTTGCGATATTTCACCTCCACGCCCCGGACCACGGCGAACACCGAGCCCACCGCGGCGCCGAAATGCCGCTGCAGGCACTCCGCGCTGGCGGCCTCGGCCAGGGCGAATTGCGCGGCGGCATGCATCGTGCCGAGATGGTTGTGCAAGACCGCGGTGAAGGGCAGCTCCAGCAAATGGCCCGAGCCCGCCGGTGCCGCGACGATGCCCAGCAGCTGATTGAACGCGAGGTCGGTGGCTTTCACGGTTGCCCGATTTCGCCCGCCGGCCGGTCGAACGCAACGGCGGAGTGGAACCGCCATCTAAGAAATACCGTCACCGGCCGTAGTATCAGTTGGAGGCACCCAATGAATATCCAACGTTTCATGTTACCTGCTTCGATTGCCGCGGCGATCCACGTCGCGTTGCTCTGGACGGTATCCGGCGAACCCGGCCCGCTAAGGATAAAAATCATGGAGGTGCCGCTCATCTCCGACCCGCTGCCCAAACCGGATGAGCCGGTGGTGGTGGCACCGGAGGGAAAATCCGACACTATGGAGCCGGTGAAGTCGCTGGGCGGACCCACGCCGCCGGAGGCACCTGAGCCGGAGGTGGTGCGCAAGCCGGATGACGTTTCAATTCCGACCCCGGACAAGCCGATCTACCCGAAGGAGGACACGAAAATCATCCCGAGGACGCCGGGCTCGGACGGCATTCACCCTTGGGGAAGGGATGGTGGCGGGACGATCATCGATTTCAGCAAGCTTGATCGCATGCCTCGCGCCAAGGTGCAAATGGCGCCCGATTATCCCGCCGCGATGCGGCACGATGGCGTCAGTGGCTCCGTGAAGGTGGAGTTCGACGTCGACGTGACGGGCCGGGTGAGGGAGGCGCGGGTGGTGGAAAGTTCGCGGCGCGATTTCGAGGAGCCAGCGCTCCGCGCGGTGCGGAAATGGCAGTTCGAGCCCGGCAAGCGCTTCGGCAAGGCCGTGCCGTTCCGCATGACCGTGCCGATCGAGTTCGGGATCAAGACGAATTGAAGCGGCCTCAGCTGGCGCGCGCGTGGACCAGACGATTCACGCGCGCGACCAGGTCCGCCGGACTGAAGGGCTTGGTGAGATAGTCGAGCGCGCCGAGTTCCAATCCGAGGTTGCGGGAATCGGGCGAGGACCACGCGGAGACGACGATGATGGGAATGGTCGCGGTCAGCGGGTCGCGCCGCAGAATTTCGCAGACCCCGAACCCATCGAGGTCGGGCAGCATGAGGTCCAGCAGGATGATGTCGGGCCGGTCAGCCTTGACGGACTGGATCGCCTCCCAGCCGTTGGCGGCAGTGGTGACGGCATAACCGGCCCGCACCAGGTGATAGTGCATGAGGTCGGTGATCTCGGGTTCATCATCGACCGCGAGGATTTTGGGTGAATGCGGCATGGTCCAAACAAACTGACAGCCGAGGGTGACGATTGGGTGAGCCGATCGTGACGTTTGGGTAACAATCCCCGTTCACCAACGGTGATAGGCCGGGTGCCCGGGGGTCACGGCGACAAAGGTGCCCCGGCAGGTGGCGCGGGGCTTGCCGGCAGCGGTCAGGGTGCCCTCGATCGTGGCGCGGTCGACGGACGACGACACCACGCGGGCGGCCAGTTCCACCGGGCCGTCGGTCGGGGTGGGGCGGAGCAGCTTGATGGCGTAGTCGGCCGTGACGGTGCAAGGCGGCTGATCAAGGTCGTTGAGTTGCATGAGGTGCCACGCGGCGGTCCAGTTGCAATGACAGTCGAGCAGAGCGCCGATAATGCCGCCGTTAAGCATGCCCGGGAAGGCCTCGTGATGCGGCTCGGGCCGCCAGGTGGCGACCACCTCGTCGTCGCGGACAAAACTGCGGATGCGCAGCCCCTTGGCGTTGGCGGGGCCGCAGCCGAAGCACAGGCTGGCCGGTGCAAATTTTTCTTGCAGGCAGGGTTCGTTCATTGGCTTAGTGAGGCCGATATGATGTTCCGGCGGAATCTCAAACTTCGTGAGATTTTTAACTCGCGCCCGATGCGCCCGGTGCCATGGTATTGCTGGATACAAATATAACTTCAATGGCGCGCAAGATAGCCTTCCTCAACTACAAGGGCGGTGTCGGCAAGACCTCCTTGATCGTAAATACGGCCGCCAGTCTGGCGCGCCGCGGCATGCGGGTGCTGCTCATGGATTTCGATACGCAGTCCAACGCAAGCATCTGGCTGATGAAGCTGGACCGCTGGAACAAGATCAACGCGACGGGCACCGGCTCGGTTTATTCCATCTTCGATCCGGGCACGGCGCGCCTGAAGGATTGCGTGATCAAGGACGTGGTGGAGGGCAAGGACGGCGAAAAACTTCTGCCCGGCCTCGACCTCGTGCCGACCACCTTCAACCTGGTGGATCTCGAAGGTGACTACAAACCCGACCCGAAACGCCCGTCCTACGTCATTTTCCAGGAGCAACTCGCTGAGATCGAGGGCAACTACGATTTCATTCTGTTCGACTGCCCGCCGAACGTCCTGCGCGCCTCGCAGAACGGTGTCTATTGTGCCGGCGAAATTTATGTGCCGTCCAATCCCGACGCGCTCAGCCTCATCGGCTTCACGCTGCTGGTGGAAAAACTCCTGCGCTTCCAGCAAGCCTCGGCCAGTTTCCGCACCACCGCGATGGGCCCGGCCTCGATGGTCTACGGTATCGTCTTCAACTCGATCAAGACCAACACCGACATCGAGGTGCCGAAGATGCGGATGCAGCTTCGCCTGAATCAATTCAAGACTCAGAAGCGCGGCTGCGCGCCGTCCGCCAAGATCTGCACGACGCAGATCCGCGACGCGATGATCGTGCGCCGCGCCGTCACCCTCGGCCTCCCGGTGTTCCTCGTCGGCACCGAGGGCAACGAAGAGGACAGCGTGGCCAACGACTACCTTAAGCTCGCCACTGAGATCATCGAGAACGCCCCGCCCTGAACCTTTTAAGGAATCCACATCACCATGGCCAAGTTCAACTCCACCGAATGGGACGAAATTCGCAAAAAGTTCCGCCACTCCATCATGGCGGACACCTCGCTCATCAGCCTCGCGCAGAACCTCGACACCAAGGAGTGGCCCCACGCCGGCCCCGAGGAGAAGCCGGGCAAATACATTGATTTCACCTACGATGAGTTGCTGCTGATGCCGGAAATCGCCGGCAGTGGCGACAAGGCCGACCATCTCATCGGCATCCTCAAGGAGACCCTCGCGTTCGACGATCCCTTTGGCGACATGG
>DATFUQ010000111.1:0-4945 GCA_035260745.1 Lacunisphaera sp.
CCGGGCACGAGGGGCTGCCCGGTCTCATGGTCGCCGGCCTGAGCACGCGCCTGCCGATGAACGAGGCCTACGGCACGTTCCATGAACTGCTCGCCACCACGGTGGGCCATGTGGCCGCCAGCGCGCTGGCCGACGAGGCGAAGCGCCGCCAGGCCGAGGCGCTGGCGGAGATCAACCAGGCCAAGACCGACTTCTTCGCCAACATCAGCCACGAATTTCGCACACCGCTCACGCTGATGCTCGGCCCGCTGGAGGACGAGTTGGGTGAGCAAACCTCCCCGCTGTCCGCGCCACGCCGCGAACGGCTCGCGACGGCCCACCGCAATTCCATGCGACTGCTCAAGCTGGTCAACTCCCTGCTTGATTTTTCGCGCCTCGAGGCGGGCCGCGCCCAGGCCAGTTATCAGCCGACCGACCTGGCCGCGCTCACGACCGAGCTGGCGGGCATGTTTCGCTCCGCCATCGAGAAGGCCAGGCTCACACTGGTGGTGGACTGTCCGGGGTTGCCCGAACCCGTGTTCGTGGACCGGGAGATGTGGGAAAAGATCGTGCTCAATCTGGTTTCAAACGCATTCAAGCACACTTTCACCGGCGGAATCCGCGTCTCGCTCCGGTGGCGCGGCGACCACATCGAGCTCGCCGTGGCGGACTCCGGGGTCGGCATTCCCGCGGATAACGTACCGCACCTGTTCGAACGTTTCCACCGGGTAAAAGGGGCGCGCTCCCGCACGCACGAGGGCACGGGCATCGGGCTCGCCCTGGTGCACGAGCTGATTCAGCTTCACGGCGGCACGGTGCGGGTGGAGAGCGTGCCAGGACAGGGCAGCACCTTCATCGCAACCCTGAAGCCGGGCCGCGCCCATTTGCCCGACGCGCACATTGTGGCGGCCATGCCGCTCGAGCCTTCAACACGGACAGCGGCCTACGTCGAGGAATCGTTGCAGTGGGTCCCGGTCGTGCCGGCTCCGTCTGCCGGGGCCGTGGCGGCCGCGGATGCCGACCGCGCCCGTATCGTCTGGGCGGACGACAACGCGGACATGCGTGAATACGTGCACCGTTTGCTCGGTGAGTTCTACACCGTGACCGCGGTGTCCAACGGGACGGAGGCGGTGGCCGTCTCGCTCGCGGCTCCGCCCGATCTCGTCCTCACCGACATCATGATGCCGGGGCTTGACGGCTTCGGCGTGCTCCGGGAACTCCGGGCGGATGTCCGCACGCGGCATGTGCCCGTGATCCTCCTGTCCGCGCGGGCCGGCGAGGAAGCGGCGGTTGGCGGCCTGAAGGCGGGGGCTGATGACTATCTTATCAAGCCATTTGCCGCGCGCGAACTGCTGGCCCGGGTGCGGACGCATCTCGGGCTCGCAAAACTGCGGCGCGAGTGGGCGGCCGAGCAGGAACGCACGGCGGAACTCGTCCGCAGCGAAGCGGAAGGCCGCAAGCTTCTGGAAACCGCGGAGGAATCCCGCCGCGCGCTGCTGGGCATCCTCGAAGACCAGCAGCGCGCCGAGGCGGCGCAGCAAGTCAGCCGGGAGACCCTCCGGCTCATGCTCGACGCGGCGCATATCGGCTACTGGGATCTCGATCTGGTGACGCATGCGGCGGCGCGCTCCTTGCGGCACGACCAGATTTTTGGCTACGAAGAGCTGCAGGCGGACTGGACCTACGAGAAATTCCTGGCGCATGTCCATCCCGAGGAGCGGGAGCGCGCCAACCGGCTTTTTCACGCCGGCGTGGCGGCAAAAACGGAGTGGGACTTCGAGTGCCGCATCCTTCGCCGCGATGGCACGCTGTGCTGGGTTTGGGTTCATGGGAACGTTTTCACCAACGCGGCGGACGAGGCGGTGCGCATGCTCGGAATGGTGAACGATATCACCAAGCGCAAGCAGGCCGAGGAGGAGATTCACCGGCTCAACACCGGACTGGAGCAGCGCGTGGCCGAGCGCACGGCGCAGCTCGAGGCGGCGAACAAGGAGCTGGAGGCTTTCTCCTATTCGGTGTCGCACGATCTGCGCGCGCCATTGCGGGCAGTAGACGGGTTTTCGCAGGCGGTGCTGGAAGATCACGGGCCGCAACTGCCCGCGGAAGGCCAGCGCCAGTTGCAGACGATCCGCCAAAGCGCGCAGCAGATGGGCGCGCTGATCAACGACCTGCTGGCCTTCTCCCGGTTGAGCCGGCAGGAACTGAAAAAGCGGCCGGTGGATACCGGCCGGCTAGTGCACGAATGCCTGGGTGAGTTGAAGCTGCAACAGGAAGGACGGCGGATCGAGACCAAGGTCGGGGAGCTGCCGCCCTGCAGCGGAGACCGTGCCCTGCTGAAGCAGGTTTTCCTCAACCTGATTTCCAATGCCTTGAAGTATTCGCGCAAACGGGACCCGGCGGTCATCGAGATCGGATGCCGGCAGGAAAAGGGCCTGGAAACCTATTTTGTCCGCGACAACGGGACCGGGTTCGACATGCGCTATGCACCCAAATTGTTCGGCGTATTTCAGCGGCTGCACCGCGCGGAAGACTATGAGGGCACCGGGGTCGGCCTGGCCATTGTGCAGCGCATTGTCCACCGGCATGGCGGACGAGTATGGGCCGAGGCGGCGCCCGACCTCGGCGCCAGGTTTTTTTTCACCCTGCAAGAGGAGGCAAAATCATGAGCGAAAACCAAGCCGTGGAAATTCTACTGGTGGAGGATAATCCCCAGGATCTCGAACTGATCCAGCGGGCCCTGCGCAAGGCGCAGGTGACCAGCCGCATCCAGGTCGTGCGCGACGGGGTCGAGGCGCTTGAGTGCATGTTTGGTGAGGGCCAGCACGCCGCGCGCCGGATGGAGGACACGCCCAAGGTCATCCTGCTCGACCTGAAGCTGCCCAAGTTGGACGGCCTGGAGGTGCTGAAACGCCTCAAGGGCGATCCTCGCACCAAGGTCATTCCGGTGGTCATGCTGACCTCCTCCAAGGAGCAGCGGGATGTAATCGAGAGCTATCACCTCGGCGTGAACAGCTACATCGTGAAGCCGGTGAACTTCGAGGGCTTCATTGCCGCTGTGCAGGAACTGGGGATGTATTGGCTGCTCCTCAACCACCCATCGAGGATGAAGGGATAACGCAATGCCCCAGCCGCTCAAAGTCCTGATCGTCGAGGACAACCCCGTCGATGCCGAACTGGTGCTGAGGGAATTGCGCCGGTTGGGATTTGCGCCCGAGTGGCAGCGGGTGGACACGGAGCCGGCGTTTATTGAGCAGCTCCGGGCCGGACTCGACCTTATCCTGTCGGACTACGAGATGCCGCAGTTCGGCGGACTGCGCGCTTTGGAATTGCTGAAGCAAAGCGGCCTGGAGGTGCCGTTCATCATCGTGTCCGGCACCATCGGTGAGGACACCGCGGTGGAGGCGATGAAACTCGGCGCCTCGGACTATCTGTTGAAAGACCGGCTGGCCCGACTGGGGCAGGCGGTCAATCAAGTCTTGGAACAAAGTCGGTCGCGACGGGAGAGAAAGGTGGCGGCGGCGGCGGCACGTGAAAGTGAAGAGCGCTTCCGCCAGGTGGTGGAGAACATCAATGAGGTCTTCTGGATGACGGATATGGACAAAAACCAGATGCTCTATATCAGCCCGGCCTACGAGAAAATCTGGGGTCGCACCTGCGAAAGCCTATACCAGGCGCCGCGCAACTGGGTGGAGGCCATCTATCCGGAGGACCGCGAGGCGATGGTCGCGGCCATGCTGACCAAGCAAATCCGCGGCGACTACGACGAGACCTTCCGGATCATGCGGCCGGATGGCTCGATCCGCTGGATTCACGACAAGGCCTTTCCCATCCGCGACCAGGCCGGCCGGGTTTACCGCGTGGTCGGCACCGCGGAGGACATCACCGAGCACCACCAGATGGAGGCACAGTTTCGCCAGGCGCAGAAGATGGAAGCCATTGGCACCCTGGCGGGGGGCATCGCCCACGATTTCAACAACATCCTGGGGGCCATCATCGGTTATGCCGAGCTGACCAAGATGAAATTGAAGGACAATCCCTCTGCCAGCGAGTATCTCGGCTCGCTGTTGCAGGGGGCGCACCGGGCCGCGGCGCTGGTGCGGCAGATCCTGGCCTTCAGCCGCCAGCAGCAGCAGCAACGCTCGCTGGTGCAGCTCCGACATCTCGTGGTGGAGCCGCTTAATCTTTTGCGCGCAACGATTCCGTCCACCATTGTTTTCGAAGCGGTGCTGGCCAGCGACCTGCCGGCGGTGCTGGCTGATGCCACGCAGGTCCATCAGGTGGTCATGAACCTTTGCACCAACGCCTGGCATGCGATGAAGGATCGCCCCGGCCGGCTGGAAGTGCGGTTGGATCGATTCGACGTGGACGCCCATCTGGCCCAGGGCAACCCCAACCTGCATGTCGGCCCCTATGTACGGCTGACGGTCAGCGATACCGGCCACGGGATGGATCGCGCGACCATGGAGCGTATCTTCGAACCGTTTTTCACCACCAAGCCGCTAGGCGAGGGCACAGGGCTGGGCCTGTCCGCCGTGCATGGCATCATGAAGAGTCATGACGGGGCCGTCACGGTTTACAGCCAGCCCGGAGAAGGCACGACCTTCCATTTGTATTTTCCCGCCCAGGACGCCGAGGCCGACAAGGTTGTGGACCCGGCCATAGAGGTGCCGCGGGGCCGGGGCGAGAGCGTGCTCTTTGTGGACGACGAGAAACCGCTGGCGCTGCTGGGCCGGGCCATGCTCGAAGAGCTCGGCTACACCGTGACGATCTGCAACAACCCAACCGAGGCACTCAGCATCGTGCGAGAAAAGCCCGCGAAGTTTGCGCTCGTCATCACCGATCTGACCATGCCGGTGATGACCGGGGCGGACCTTGCCGTTCAATTGAGGGAAATCAGAACCGATCTGCCCGTCATCCTCACCACGGGCTATACTGCCAGCCTCACGCCCGAAAGGATCAAGGCGCT
>DATFUQ010000112.1:0-11314 GCA_035260745.1 Lacunisphaera sp.
GGCGGTGTCAAGGTCGTCCATGCGCATGACATTCAACACGGGGCCGAAGACCTCCTCGCGGGCGAGCGTCATGTTGTTCTGCACGCCGTCCACGACGGTGGCGCCGAGATAAAACCCCTTCGGAGCGTCAGGTACCTTCACGCCGCGGCCGTCGGCGATGATCTTGGCACCCTCCTTCTCGCCGCTGGCGAGAAGGCTCATGACGCGGTCGCGGTGCGCGGCGGTGATGACCGGGCCCATGTCGGGTTGCGCCGCGCGGTCGGTTGGGCCGACCTTGATGGCGTTGGCGGCCTTGACCAACTCGGGCAACACACGCTCGGCCGCGGCGCCGACGGCGAGTGCGGTCGAGCCCGCCATGCAGCGCTCTCCGGCGCAACCGAAGGCGGCGGTAGCGAGGTTTTCCACGGTCTTGCCGACGTCGGCATCGGGCATGACCACGATGTAGTTCTTGGCGCCGCCGTTGGCTTGGACGCGTTTGCCGTGCTTCGTGCCGGTGTCGTAGATGTATCTGGCGATGGGCGTGGATCCGACAAAGGAGATGGCCTTCACCTTCGGGTGCGTGAGCAGGGCGTCCACCGCTGCGCGACCGCCGTGGACGATGTTGAAGACACCCTTGGGACACCCGGCCTGCTCGAGCAGCTGGCCGAGGAGGACGGCGCTGAGCGGGACCTTCTCGCTCGGCTTGAGGACGAAGGTGTTCCCGCAGGCGAGCGCGAGCGGATACATCCACAGTGGCACCATCGCCGGAAAGTTGAATGGCGTGATGCCCACGCAGACGCCGAGCGGCATGTTGATGGTCTCGCAATCCACGCCACGGGCGAGATTCTTGAGCGAGTCGCCGAAGAGCAGGGTGGGGATGCCGCAGGCATATTCGATGTTCTCGACGCCGCGGAAGAGCGAGCCGCGCGCCTCGGCGTGGGTCTTGCCGTGCTCGCGCGAGACGGTCTGGCAAAGCTTGTCGAAATTCTGCTCGACCAACTGGCGGTATTTGAAAAACACGCGGGCACGCTCGACAGCGGGGGTGTCGCGCCAGCTAGGGAACGCGGCGTGGGCAGCCTCGACGGCGGCATTGACCTCGGCCGCGCCGCCGGCGGGACACTCGGCGATGACGTCGCCGGTGGACGGATTATAGACCGGCGTGCCGGGAATTTTTGGCTGCAGCCATTCGCCGTTGATGAGCAGCGGGCAGGGGGTGAGGGAGCTCATGTGATTAGGGGTGCGGCGGGATGGCCTGCATCTCGCCTTTGGCAAGTTTGTCCTGGTAGTTGCTCCAGGTCATCGGCTGCGCGCCGTTGGAGATTTCGACCATGGTGATGCAGTCGTCGACGGGGCAGACGAGGGAGCAGAGGTTGCAGCCGACGCAATCCTCCTCGCGGACCTTCGGCACGGGCTTGTGCGGGACGCGGCCGGGCCCGAGGCCGACCTTGAGTTCGTCGGGTGATTTCAGGTCGATGCACTGGTGCGCGCCGTCCTCGCAGGCGATGTAGCAGAGGTTGCAACCGATGCACTTGTCGTAGTCGATCCTGGCGACGCGCTGGAAGTGCAGGTCGAGGTTCTCCCACTTCTGCAGGGTGTTGACGGATTTGCCGCGGAGATCGTCGAGCGACTTCATGCCCTTGGAGTCGAGGTAGGCGCTGAGGCCCTCGTTGAGGTCTTCCACAATCCGGAAACCGTAGTGCATGATGGCGGTGCAGACCTGAAGGGAGGTTGAGCCGAGCGCGATGAACTCGGCGGCGTCACGCCAGGTGGTTATGCCGCCGATGCCGGAGATGGGGAGGCCGACGTCGGGGTCGGCGGCGCAGGCTTGGATCATGTTCAACGCGATCGGCTTCACCGCGGGGCCGCAGTAGCCGCCGTGCGAGCTGAGGCCGCGGACGGTGGGCTCGGGCACGAACGTGTCGAGGTTCACGTTGGTGATCGAGTTGATGGTGTTGATAAGCGAGATGGCGTCGGCCCCGGCGCGCCGCGCGGCCCGCCCGGCCATGGTGACGTCGGTGATGTTGGGCGTGAGCTTGACGATGACCGGGATGGTGGCGACCTCCATGACCCAGCTGGTGATTTTCTCGATGACGGCGGGCTGCTGGCCGACGGCGGCGCCCATGCCGCGCTCGCACATGCCATGCGGGCAGCCGTAGTTCAGCTCGATGCCGTCGGCGCCGGCATCCGCCGCGCGCTTGACGAACTCGTGCCACTGCTCGCGCGTCTCGACCATGAGCGAAGCGATGACGGCGTGGTGCGGCCAGCGCTTCTTGACCTCGGTGATCTCCTTGAAATTGGTCTCGGGCGCGCGGTCGGAGATGAGCTCGATGTTGTTGAGCCCGATCATCCGGTCTTTGCCATGGTTCAGCGCGGAGTAGCGCGAGGCGACATTGACGATGGGCACGCCGATGGTCTTCCACACGACGCCACCCCAGCCGGCCTCAAAGGCGCGGTGGGCCTGGTAACCGGTGTTGCAGGGCGGGCCGGAGGCGACCCAGAAGGGATTAGGGGACTTGATGCCGGCGAGATTGCAGGAGAGATCAGCCATAAGAATTGCGGAGTGCGGATTTCGGAATGAAGAAGCTCGGAGTCGGGCGTTATTTCCTGGCGAGGGCTGCTTCCAACTCGTGGGCGCGAATGGGGGACAAGAGGCCGGAGCCGGTGGCGCCCTGCTTGGCGCCAAGGCGGGAAGGCTGGACGGGCGGCGAGGCCTTGCCCTTCGTGAGGAAGGTGTGGATGCCGTGCGCCGCCTTCTTGCCCTCGCCGACGGCGTTGACGACCTCGCGGCCACCGTTGCCGCAGTCGCCGCCGCAGAAGATGTGCGGGACATTGGTCTGGCCGGTGAGCTTGTCGTGCTGGATCACCCCGCGGGCATCGACGGTGAGGGACGGGAAGAGCGACTTGATGAGCTTGACCTGTTTTTCCTGGCCGACGGCCTTGAGGACGAGGTCGCACGGCTCGACCCACTCGGTGCCGGGGACGGGCTCGGCCTTTTCGCCCACCAGGCGGGTGCGGACGAGCTTGAGACCGGAGACATGGCCGTTGGTGGCGATGACCTCGACGGGTGCGGCGTGGAAGAGGAAGTGCGCGCCGTCGTCCTTGGCGTGGTCGTATTCGAAGTCATAGGCGGACATCTCGGGCTCGCCGCGGCGGTAGACGATGAACGCGCGGTCGGCACCGAGCCGCTTGGACTGCGTGACGGCGTCGATCGCGGTGTTGCCGGCGCCGATGACGGCGACGCAGCGGCCGGTCGGAATCTTTTCGAGCGGTTCGGTATGAATCTTCGAGATGAATTCGAGGGCATCGACCACCTCCGGCAAATCCTCGCCCGGGATGCGGAGCTTGGTGGCGGCGCCGAGACCGACGCCGATGAAGACCGCGTCGAAATCCTTCTCGAGCTGGGCGACGGTGATGTCCTTGCCGACGGCGACGCCGGTGCGGAGCTCGACGCCGAGGGATTGCACAAGCCGGACCTCGGCGAGGCTGACCTGCGGCTTCATCTTGTAGTAGGCGATGCCGTAGGTGTTGAGCCCGCCGGGCTTGGCCTGCCGCTCGAAGATGGTGACGCTGTGGCCGAGCTGGGCGAGCTCGGCGGCGCAACCGAGACCGGCGGGGCCGGCGCCAATGACGGCAATCTTCTTGCCGGACTTTTGGGCGGGCGGTTCCGGCAGGACGTTGAGGCCGCATTCGGCGATGTAATCGGTGGCGTAGCGCTGGAGCCGGCCAATCATTATGGGTTGCTCGTCGCGGTCCTCGAGCACGCACGCGCCCTCGCAAAGAACGGAAGTCGGGCAGACGCGGGCACAGGAGGCGCCGAGGATGTTGGCGGTGAGGATGGTCTTCGCCGCGCCGACCGGGTTGCCGAAGGCGATTTTCTTGATGAAGGTCGGGATGTCGATGCCGGTCGGACACGCCGTAATGCACGGAGCGTCGAAGCAGTAGAGGCAGCGGCTGGCCTCGACGAGGGCCTCCTGCGGACGCAGCGGCGGCTTCAGGTCGGTAAAATTGGCGGCGAGGGCATCGGCGGACAGGAGCGGCGTAAGGGGCATGGCGGGGTGCGAAAGCCACAGGGCGCATCAGGTTCAACCCGGGGGAAGTCAGTCAATTTTGGCCGGCTATTCCCAGGGCCGCAACACGGGCGCCTGCAGGAATGAATGGTTGGTTATTGGTGGATTGAATACAGCGCAGAAGGGGCTAACTTCCAAGCAGAAATCGGACCGCCGGGTCACACCGAACCCCGGAAATTTTGGCCACAAAAAGCACAAAAATGATTTTATCCCGAACAGGAAATTTCCGCGCGCCCATAGGCGCCTTGAGAGCTGCATCCGCCGTCGGGTCTTGGTGTTTTTTGTGGCTAAAATGGTTCGGCATTTCGCCGGCTTTGCGGCTTCCTCGCAGATAAATAACTGACCCCAAGCACACCCATGTCCCTCAATCCGAAACGCACCGTCGCCGAACTCAAGGAATTGCGCGCCCTCACCGGCGACGAGCACGGCGCCCAGCGCGTGGCCTTCACGCCGGTGTGGGTAAAAACCCGCGCGTGGCTGAAGGACAAGCTCGTGGGCCTGCCGGTCGAGACGCACACTGACGCGGCGGGAAACTTTTGGGCGACACTTCGCGGTGCGTCGGACAAGGCGCTGCTCATGGGCGGGCACATGGACTCGGTGCCGAACGGCGGCTGGCTCGACGGCTGCCTCAACGTCATGGCCGGTGTCGAGGTCCTGCGGCGGATCAACGAGCAATACAAAGGCAAGCCGCCCGTGACCGTGCGCGTGGTCGACTGGGCCGATGAGGAAGGTGCGCGCTTTGGGAAAAGCCTGTTCGGCTCGTCGGCGTGCTCCGGCGCGCTCGACATGAAGGAGGCGCGCGGGCTGAAGGACAGGCAGGGCATCACTCTGCCCGACGCGCTGAAGGCAGTCGGTGTGGATTTCGAAAAGGTGAAGGACAGCGGCAAGGAATTGAAGAACGCCGCCGCGTATCTGGAGCTGCACATCGAGCAGGGACCGGTGCTGCTCGACATGGATCTGCCGCTCGGTGCCGTGCTCGGGACGTTTGGTGTCGAGCGGCACGCGATCATCTTCCACGGCCAGGCTGCGCACTCCGGCAGCACGCCGATGAACCGGCGCAAGGACGCGTTCCTCGCCGCCGGGAAGATGAGTCAGGAAATCTACAAGATCACCGACCGCAACGGCGGTGTGTGCACCATCGGCTCGTGCACGACCAAGCCCGGCATCGTAACCAGCGTGGTTGAGGAATGCCGGGTCACGCTCGACCAGCGGCACCTCGACGCCAAGGCGCTTGCGCAGATGCTGAAGGAGGCGAAGGAGGCGGGCGAGCGCTTTGCCAAGGAAGGCAACGTGAAGGTCTCGTGGGAGAGATTGTGGCAGATCGAGCCGCGGCCATTTCATCCCGAACTCATCGAGATGTGCGATGCGGCGATCAAGGAGACTTATCCCAAGTCACACCGGTTGCCCTCGGGTCCGCTGCACGACGCGGCGGAGACCTGCGGGGCGGGCGTGCCGACGGTGATGATGTTTGTGCAAAGCCTGCATGGCATCAGTCACAACAAGATCGAGGACACGAAGGAGGAGCACCTCGAGCTGTGCGTGACGGCCTTCGACAAACTCGCGATCAAGGCGCTGGCGTGGATCGCGGCGAAGCGCTGATCAACCCGCGAAGAATTTCGAGATCTTCTGCAGGGCCTTCACCAGCCTGTCGATTTCGGACTCGGTGTTGTAGAGATAGAAACTGGCGCGGGAGGTCGAACTGAGGCCCAGCTTTTTCATCAGCGGCTGGTTGCAGTGGTGGCCGCCGCGGAGGGCGATGCCTTCCTGGTCGGCCATCGTCACGACATCGTGCGCGTGCACGCCCTTGAGGTCGAAGCTGACGACACCACTGCGGTGGTGCGCGGGGCCGAGCAGCCGGAGACCCGGCACTTCGGCCTTGAGCCGGGCATAGGCGGAAGCGGCGAGTTTCTCGTCGTGCTGCGCGATGGCCTCGCGGCCGAGATCGTCAAGGTAGTCCATGGCGCGGGCAAGGGCGATGACGTCGGCGATGTTGGGCGTGCCGGCCTCGAACTTGGCAGGAGCGGGCGCCCACTTGCTTTCAAAATACTCAACGTTGGAGATCATGCTGCCGCCGCCGCGGTAGGGCGGCATGGCGTCGAGCAGGGCCTTGCGGCCGTAGAGCAGGCCGACGCCGGTGGGGCCGCACATCTTGTGGCCGGAGAGGGCGAGCAAATCGCAGCCCATGGCGCGGACATCGAGTGGCATGTGGCCGGCGCTCTGGGCGGCGTCAACGACCGTGAGCGCGCCGACCTTCTTCGCCGCGGCGCAGAGCTCGGCGACAGGATTGATGACCCCGAGGGTGTTGGAGACGTGCGTGAACGCGAAGATCTTCACCTCGGGGGTGAGCACCTTGGCGAGCTGCGAGAGGTCGAGCAGGCCGGTGTCGCCCGCGACGATGGGCAGATAGCGGAGCTTGGCGCCGGTACGGTGGGCGAGGAGCTGCCAGGGCACCATGTTCGAGTGATGCTCCATCTCTGTGAGGAGGAGGACGTCGCCCTTCTTGAGGTTTTCGTCGCCCCAGGCGTTGGCGACGAGGTTGATGCTGTCGGTGGTGCCGGCGGTGAAGACAATTTCGCCTGGTTCAGTCGCGTTCAGGTATTTCGCGGCGCGCTCGCGGGCCGACTCGTAAGCGGTGGTGGCGCGCATGGAGAGCGCGTGGATGCCGCGATGGACGTTGGCGTTGTCGCGCTGGTAGTAGTGCACCAGCGCGTCGATGACACACTGCGGCTTCTGCGAAGTGGCGGCGTTGTCGAGATAGACCAGCGGTTTTCCGTTCACCTTTTGGTCGAGGATCGGGAAATCGGCACGGATGTTTTTCCAGGCTTTGTTCATCAAAAATTCAGTCGCCGGGCTTTTCGGTGGTGACGGGTTGCTCGTCGCCCTTGGCGGCGTTGAGCGCGGCGTGCCAGCTGAGGGTCGCACACTTGATGCGGGCGGGAAACTGGTGGACGCCGGCCAGCGCGGCGAGGTCGGAGAGATTGTCCTCGTCGACTTTCCCGGTGGTGACCATCCGGTGCAGGTCGACGTAGATGGCCTCGGCCTCGGCGACGGTCTTGCCCTTGAGATTGAGGGTCATGAGCGAGGCGCTGGCCTGCGAGATGGCGCAACCGCTGCCCTGGAAGCTGACGTCGGTGATGCGGTCGCCGTCGAGCTGCACATAAACGGTGATCTGGTCGCCGCACATGGGATTGTTGCCACTGCCGACGCGGTTGGCCTTTGGCAGGACCTTGTAATTCCGCGGGCGGCGGTTGTGGTCGAGGATGACGGACTGGTAGAGGTCGGTGAGGTCTTGCATCGGCCGGAAGGTGAACGGCAGAGGCTACGCGGGACGTCGCATTTGGCAAACAGAGTTTGAGCCATAAGCCCGTCCCGAGGTCAGGCTGCACCAAGCGGTTAGGACCCGGCTGACGAGCCTAGCGTCATCGGCGGGTTGGTCAGGCCGCTGGGCGGTGGCACCACGTCGAGGATGCGCGCGATGAGCTTGCGGACACGGATGACGCCGACGATGCGTCGGCTGGCTTTGTCGGCCACCACGGGGAGGGTCTTGTAGCCATGTTCGCGAAAGGCGGAGGAGGCGATGAGCACCGTGTCCGTGGCGGCAATCATGGCGGGATCCTTGGTCATGAACGAGGCGAGGGGAGTCTCGGGCGGCACGCCCTTCCCCTGGGCGCGCAGCAAATCGGTGAGCGTGATCATGCCCTCGAGCCGGGCGCCATCCGAGGAGACGTAGAGAAAGTCGGACGGGTGGCGCGCAAACTGGTGGCTTACGTCGTAGAGGCTGTCGGTGGGCTTCAACAGCGGCAGGGGCGCCGGCTCGATGAATTCCTTCAGGGAAAATCCGCGCAGGGCCTCAAGCACGGCGGGGCGTTCCTGCCACGTGCCGGTGGAGCGGCGGGTGATGGCATCGGTCAGCGCCTGGCGCAGCGGCGCGAGCGACTTGGCGATGGTGCCGAAGACATTGCGACCCAGGACCACAACCTGAACAGGGGTGCGGGCGCGGACGGAGGCGCTGCGGGGGCGGTTGTTGATCAGCGCCTGCTCGCCGAAAAAATTGCCCAAGCCGAGCGTGGCGACGGCTTCACCGTCGGGTTTTTCAGGCGAGGTGCGGACAATCTCCACCTCGCCCGCTTCAATGACGTAGAAGCTGGAGGGGGGCTCGCCCTGCTTGATGATGTAGTCACCGGGCTCGTAATGGGCGTGCGAGACCCGCTCGGTGACGTCGGTCTTGATGCAACTGAGGTCGCGCGGGAAAATCAGGAGCCACGCCCAGTCGAAGCCGACCTGCACGCGACGCGCCCACGAGGGGAGCTTGAAGAGATAAACCCCGCGCCAGGTGAACCAGGCGAAAAAGCCCGAGAGTTTGAAGCCGAGCATCTCGGCGACCGCGCTGTGGCCGCCGATGGAGCAAAGCTGGCCGAGCACCTTGAAGGCGAACGGGCGGGTCGGTTCGCCCGCCAGCACGCGGACGATGTTATCGGCGCACTGCCGGCCCTGGCGCTCGGCGAACTGCCCGGTCGGCGGCGAGGGCTGGTTGTCGTGGGCGTTGATGATGCACGCGCAATCGCCGAGGGCCCACGCGTTGGCCTGGCCGCGCAGGCGCATGTCGGAATCGGTGAGCAGACGGCCCTTCTCCTTGGGCGTGGCGAGCCGCTCGACCACCGGCGCGATGGTGCTGCCGATCGTGCAGACGATAGTGCCGCCGGACACAAACTCGTCTTTCAGCCCCACGCCCTCGCCGGTGGCCAGCATCACCCGGGCGTTGAGCTTCATGGTGACGCCCGCCTTTTCCATCTTCACCCGGGCGAATTCGCGGAGCTGCGGGCTGATTTCCGGCAGCAACTGGGCGCGCGAGTGGATGAGCGTGACGGTGACGTCGTCCTCGTGGATGTTGGAATAGAATCGCAGGCTGCTGCGGACGAGGTCGTTGATCTCGCCGGCGGTCTCGACGCCGCTGTAGCCGCCGCCGACGATATTGAAGGAGAGATACCAGCGCCGGCGGTCGGGGTCGTCGCAGACCTCGGCCTTTTCCATCTGGGAAAGGACGTGGGTGCGCAGCACGGCGGCGTCGCCGACAGTCTTCAGCGGAAACGCGTGGTCGGCCATGCCGGGCACGACGTTGAGGTTGGAGATGTTGCCGCAGGCGATGACCACCTGGTCGTAATCAAGCATGCGCGGCTGGCCGTCATGCCCTTCGTATTCCAGCCGGCTGGCGGCGAGGTCGATGCCCCTGACCTCCTCGGTGCGGCACTGGACGCCGGGGAGCAATTGCCGCAGCGGCACAATCACATCATCCAGACTCAGCGAGGAACCGACGGCGTCGGCCAGCAGCGGGCTGAAGACGAGGTGGTTTTCCTTGTTGAAGAGGACGAGCTCGGCGTCGCCACCGCGCAGGCGGGACCGCAGGGTCTGGGCGCACTTCACGCCGCCGAAGCCTCCGCCGATGATGACAATGCGTTTCTTGGGCATGGGGCGCGTGGGAGCAGTTTGCGGGGCGGGCCGCGGATGGCAATGCGGCTTTAGGCGCCGGTTTTGGAATTTCCGTTGACCGGGGGCGGGGGAGCACCCTTTATTCGCCCTCCTTTGCCTGTCCGGAGAGGTGACAGAGTGGTCGAATGTGCATGATTGGAAATCATGTGTAGCCGCAAGGTTACCGAGGGTTCGAATCCCTCCCTCTCCGCCAGGCAAGGCATCGCGTTACCGCAGGATGCGGTGAGCGGACGCGAAGCGACCGCAGGGAAGGTGTTTTTGACCAAGACCAATGCGCACCAGTGCGAATTCGTCCCACGACATGGCCAAAGGTTTCTCCGAGGCGCTGTGGGTGCTCACGATCACTCCCTTGATGCCCCGGGCCTGTAAAATCCCCTTGAGCCGCGCACCGGTCATTCCCAGCTCCGCCGCCCAGTGCGTTTCCAACGAGAAACCCTGTTCGGTCGCGCGTTCCATGGCTCCCAGGAAAAAATCGCGGTAGCTCGCAAACTCCTTCCAGCCGTCCCTCGTCTCGTGCGCGGTGAGAAAAGCCAGGGTGCCGCCTGACGAATCCGCCTGGGCTCGCGGGCAGAGCTGGGGTCTTTACGGATTCACGCTGATGTATCGTGAGACGCATGATGGGCGCTATCTTGATCAGGCAAATAAAACCGCCGCGTTTCTCATGAGCCATCCGCATTTGCCGACGGACAAGATTCCCTACTGGGACTACGATGCGCCCACGATCCCGGATGCGCCCCGCGACGCTTCGGCGGCCGCGATCATGTGCTCTGCGTTCTTTGAGCTCAGTGATTTCGTCGATGCCGACACGGGCCGTCGCTACCTTGCGTTGGCCGAGCAGCAACTGCGCTCGCTCTCGTCATCCGCCTATCGGGCGAAACCCGGTGAAAACCACGGCTTCCTGCTCATGCACTCGACCGGACACCTTCCGGCCAAAAGTAAGATCGACGTCCCGATCAACTACGCCGACTACTATTTTCTGGAAGCACTTCGGTGCTGCAAAGCCCGCCTTGAGCGCAAGGGATAGGGGCAGGCCGCCCGCTTTTCGGGTTGCGGGTTTTCCTCCCGCAAGTTGCGAAATATTTTCGAGCACGGGATGACGCCGGCCGCCTGCGTTCACAGAAGCCCGGCCTCGAATACGTCGGCATCAAAAAGAATCAGGCGACCTCAGATCCGGGATTGGGCCGATTTTACGCAATCCCGGCACCACCTAGGGGCTTTTCCGGTCCCAGCCCGTAGGACAGGATTTTTTTTGAACCAAGCAACAGCGGAGTGGTCGGTAGGACTCACTCCCAGTTGAACGACTCATTATCCAGTCAGCGCGCGGTCAACCCCGGGCGGATGGCCGGCCTCGCCCGTTTGGTGCGGCAGGTCTGTCTCTTGCGCGAGCAGGGCGACGCGGCTGGCGCGGTCCGCGTGCAGGAGAAAGAATTTGCCACCGCCGTGCGCGATATCCGGCTGGCGGAGGGACCGGAGGCTTTGCCCGAGAGTGAGTTGCGGGCGATGTTCGCCACCGAGGAACAGCGGGTGGCGGAGGCCGTGATTTTATCAGAACTTTTGATTCCCCAGCTTGTCGGAAGTTGGCCGTCCATTTCCGACTTGGACCGGCCCGGCACCACCCGATCCGCGCCCAGGGCATTGCCGGCTTCGGCCCCGGCCCCGGCCCCGACACCCGCGGCGGGTCCGCCCACCATTCCCGATTTACTCGACGCCATGCTGGCGGCCGAGCGCACCGGCCGCCGCCGGCCGCCGGCCACCAAACGCGAGTCCTGAACCACCACCCG
>DATFUQ010000113.1:0-5725 GCA_035260745.1 Lacunisphaera sp.
AAAATCACCGCCCGGCCAATAGCCTCCTCCCATGTTCCGCCTGATTCTGCTCCTCGCCGCCGGCGCCTCCCTGGCTCTCGGCCAGAACGCGGGCCTCGCCGGGAAAATGGAGGGCGATATCTACGTCTCCCCCACGGGCGAATTCCGGATCCCGGCGCCCGTGCTGGTGGAACTCGGCGGCGTCATCACCGACACGGATAATGTCGTCACCTTCAGCGACAGCTACAACACCCACATCAGCATCGCGTGCTTCACGATGGACGCCTCGCAAAAGTGGGAGCTCGACACCCGCGGGCGACGCGACTACCTGCTGTATTTCTTCAACGACGTGGTGCTGCCGGATTTCCAGAACCGTTTTCCCGGCTCCAGCATCGAGAGTGCGCGGTTCCTGCCTGAGTTGCTGGACGGCGCATTGATCACCTATGCGCTGCTACCAGGCGGTTCGTTTTTCGAGGGTAAAAACAGCGTGCTTGGCGCCCCGCCGGAACATCCCGTCACCGCCAAGCGCGGGACGCTACTCTTTGTCCGCAACCGGCACATCTACATCGTCACCACCGAGCTGGCCGAGCGCGCCACACAGCGCCGCACCTACCAGCAGACGCCGGAAAAGGAGAACGCCCTGCTGAGCATCCGGCTCACCGAGCTGGCCGGCCGGTTTATCTTTGCCCCGCCCACGCCCCCCGGTCCGTAGCCGGCGCTTGCCTGTCCCGCCCGAACTTCCGAATCTGCCTGATGCCCCTCGACCTGAACAAACACGACCTGATGGCCCGGATCATCGCGAAACTCTCCGCCGACCTGGAGCAGTTGACCTCGGCCGCGCTCGCCACCCACGCCGAGGCGACCGACGAGGAGAACAAGGCCGAGGACAAATACGACACCCGCGGGCTCGAGGCCTCCTATCTCGCCCACGGGCAGTCCAAGGCCGCCGAGGAGGCCGCGCAGGCCGTCGCGCAGTTCCAGAAGCTGCCCATCCGCGATTTCCCGGCGGACGAACCCATCAGCCTTGGCGCGCTGGTCGTGCTCGAGGGTCAGGGCCACAGTTACTATTTCATCGGCCCGCGGGCTGGCGGCACCGAGGTCGGGGTCGACGGCCGCACCGTGATGGTCATCACCCCGCAATCGCCCCTCGGCCGCCAGTTGATGGGCCGGAAGCAGGGCCACGCGCTCCAGCTCGACCAGGGCAACAGGCTCAGCGAATTCCGCGTGACCTCGGTGGTATGAAAAATTTAACACCAAGGAGCAAAGCAGCCAAGGATAACGACCGATTGGCAGTTTGCACTTTGCTGCTTGGCTTCTTTGTGTTCTCTCTCGTCTGATATTTTCTGACCTTTGACCTCTGTATTCTGTCCTCCGTTCCCATGCCCACCATCTACGAAACCCTCCGCGCCGACATCGTCACCGCCCTGAAGGCCCGCGACAGCGCCACGGCCACGGCGCTCCGCACCATGGACGCGGCCATCCAGCGCGCCGCGCTCGACGCCAACAAGCCCATCGACGAGGCGCTCGCGCTCGCGACCTTGCGCAAGGCCGTCAAGAACCTCACCGACGCCCGCACCGAGTTTGAGAAGGGCGGCCGGGCCGACCTCGTCGCGGCCAACTCCGCCGAGATCGCCATTTTGGAAAAATACCTGCCCAAGGGTCTCGAACCGGCCAGGCTCGAGGCGCTCATCGCCGAGGTCATCGCCGCCACCGGCGCCGCCTCGAAGAAGGAGATGGGCAAGGTCATCGGCGCGCTCAAGCAGCGCCCGGAGGCCGGGCTGATCGACTTCGGCGCCGCCAGCAAGCTCATCCAGGCCAGGCTGCCCTAGGCCTTCAGCCGCGTGCGCAGCTCATAGGCGCCGTCCAGCCGCTTGCTCAGGTCGATCGGGTCGCCGATCGCCACCGTGCCGGCCTCCACCTGGTAGGCCCAGACCTCGAAATACGACAGCGTGACCGGGCCGAACGTCGTCCCGAAGGCGCAGTCCACGGCGTCGCGGCCGTGGCTGATCTTCACCCGGCCGATGCGGGGCGTGTTGTAGCGGGCGTCCACCGGCCACCAGCGGTCGCCGAGGTAAACCTCCGCATAGGCGTGAAAATCCATCGCCGTGCCCGGGTCGATGTAGGCGATATCCGGCAGGTGGCCGGTGGCGTAGCGGGTCGGCATGTTCAGCGCGCGGCACAGCGCGATCGTCAGGTGGGCAAAGTCGCGGCAGACCCCGTGGCGCCGTTGGAAAATATCCCATGCCGACAGCTCGGGATGGCCCGAGCCGAAGCGATACTCGATCTCGCGATGAATCCAGTCCGAGACCGCCTTCACGCGCGGCCAGCCTGCCGCATGGCGGCCGAAGGTCTGCCAGGCAAACGTGCCGAGCTTGTCGGATTCACAATAGCGGCTCGGCAGGACGTAGCGCAGCAACTCCGGCTGGAGCCGGTCGGGCGTCACGGCGGCGGCGGCTTCGACGCCGTCGAGATCGTAGGCCAGCGGCAGCCCGATGAGCGCGTCGTGCCGGATCTCCGTCCGTCCCGCGGGCAGCAGCAGCCGTAACAGCCGGCTGCCATGGCTGGTCGTGATCGGCTGGGACGGAAGCCCGGCGCCGACCCGGAGCTCCTCGGCCTGCATCACCTGGCCCAGCTCGATGTGCGGTTGCACATCGAGCAACATCGGGGTCAGCGCCGCGGTCTCATAGACCAGCCTGCAACCCACGCGCACGGTCAGCGGCTCATTCGTCATGGAGGCCATGCTCCGGCAGTAGCGCCATGCGTGCCAAGCGCCGGTCTCCCGCCGGTGTTTTGGAGGTTGCCGCCGGCGATTGATGATTCACGGTGCGCCATGCCCTTGATTGACCACCTTTTTTCCGTCGGAGCAATCCGCAAGGCGATCTGGAAACTGTGGTATCCCTTTCTCACCCGGCGGCTGCACGGCGAGGAGGTCCTGTTCCTCAACTATGCCTTCGAGACCGAACCCCCGATGGGCCTGCCACTTTCACCAGCCGATGAACCCAACCGCGCCTGCATCCAGCTCTACCATCATGTCGCGACCCAGACCGGGCTGCGCGGAAAAAATGTCCTTGAGGTCAGCTGCGGCCATGGCGGCGGCGCCTCCTATCTCACGCGCACCCTCCGGCCGCTGACCTACACCGGCCTTGACCTGAATCCCACGGGCATCCGTTTCTGTTCGCACCGCCACCAGGTGGAAGGACTGCATTTTGTCCAGGGCGACGCGGAAAATCTGGCCTTCGAGGACAACGCCTTCGACGCCGTCCTCAATGTCGAGGCCTCTCACTGTTACCCGGATTTCCCGCGCTTTTTAACCGAGGTTGCCCGCGTCCTGAAGCCCGGCGGGCATTTTCTCTACGCCGATTTTCGCTTCAGCGAGAGCCTCGCCGAATGGGAACAGGCGCTCGCGGCGGCTCCATTGACCCTGCTGCACTCGCGCGTCATCAACGCCGAGGTGCTCCGCGGCATGGATAAGAATTCCTCGCGCTCGCAGGACCTGCTTGTCCGCCACCTGCCCGGGTTCCTGCACTCGCTCGGCCGGGACTTCGCGGGCGTCCGGGGCTCGCGCATCCACACCGCCCTGCAGCGCGACGAACTCTCCTACCGGTCCTATTGCTTCGTGAAGAACTGAAGGGCTTTTCTTTCGATCCGGCCCTCAGTACCGGGGGAGAGGGATTGCTCTTTGGTTCTCAGTCCTTTTGAGTTGTTCTCTGTCCGGTTATTTCTGGCCCCTGTCTTCGGTCCTCCGTATTCCGTTCTCCTCTTTCCCCATGTCCTCGAACCCCCACGCGCACTTTGACGAGACCATCCTGGACATGATTGACCACAGCCCGGTCGGCACCGTGCCCGTCACCCCCGCCTACCAGGATGCCCTCAACCGGCTTTATGCCGCGCATCAGGTCTACACCAGTGCCGACTACAAGGGCGGCCATGTCACCGCCCGCTCGCTTGCCTCGGCCCCGCATTTCCACGCCAGCAATCTCGACGCCCTCGTCGCCGGGCAGATCGCCCCCGAGGCCCTCGAGCCCAACGCCAGCATCTTCGACCGCTACGTGCAGGCCCTGGCGCTCGACCTGCGCAAGAAAGCGGAGGGCTTCAAGGCGATGGTGGCCGGCCGCGTGGCGCATCATCGCGCCAAGCACGGCGTCGTGACCGCCCGCGATCCCATCCACACGCTTTTCCTCGTTCCCGGCACCGGCCCGCATCACGGTCTGCCCGGCAATTACCTGCACGGTTCCGCCTTCCAACTCACCGCCGACGCGGCCAGCCCCTGGGCGGTGCATTTGCACGACAGCGACGATGGCGCGGCTCTGTTCGATGCCCCCGACATGGCCGGGGCGCTCGCCAAGCTGCAGGAGTTGCTCGAGTCCGCCCCGTTCAACATGAACGAGCTCGAGGCCCTCGGCTTCCGGCTCAATTAACCGGCCGGCGGCTCACGGCCGCTGTGCGTCCGAATTTTGATCCGGTGGTTCACGCAAAATCAGACCTCGACCACGTCCAGGCCATCGAGCTCGCCGTCATCCGATATCCGCACCGTCACGGTCATGGGCCGGCAGCAGACCTCGCAATCCACCACAAACTCCGCGCTGCCCTCGCCCGCATCGAGGGTGAGGGAAAAGGTCTCGCCGCAATGCGGGCATTCGATGGCAATCGAATCGTTCAATGCTCCCCCTGGGACGGTTTGGGCGGCAGTTTGACAAGGGTGAAGGTGCGCGCGGGAATGACCGGCAGCGCCGGCCGGAAATTTTCCTGGAAAGTGATATCGGCAGCGAAGGCCGCGGTGGCCGCCAGGGCGACAAGGGCCACGAGACCGGGGGCAAATTTGGGGTAATGCATGTTGGGAACATGGTAGTCTTGGCCCATCCCCGCCCCGCGTCAAATTGCAATCCGCCCGGGCCGGGGCGTCCGCAATCAAACGAGGGTCATGACCGATTATCACTTGCCTTGCCCCGACTCGTCGCCAGCCTGCGGCATCTACTAACCTCGTTTTCTCCCACCGGGAGAAGGGCCAATGGGGAAAGAAATCAAATGCTCCAAGTGCGGTCATTTGCTCGCGACACTGTTCAGCGAGCCCGGTGAGCGTGGACGGCTTGAATTGAACAAGGTGCGGGCGTTCGTGGAGAAAAACGCCCTCGGCGAGGACCTCGGCTGGGCCATCTGCTCCAAATGCCGGACCCGCACGCGGGTTGACGCCGCCTTTCTGCCCTGAGCAATATCCACGCGGGCCGCAGCCCGGGCCGCGGAAGCACGGGAGCGCAAAAAAAGGCGCCCTGACGGGTGCCTTTGGATATTCTCTGGAATCCAACCGGGGCCTCAGCGGTGCCCGTGGAAGCCGCCATGATATCCACCGTGGTATCCGCCATGGCCGCCGAAGACCCAACCCAGGCCGATGCCGAGAGAAACGGGGGCCCAGAAATCCCATGCGGGATCATAATACCGCACATAGCGGGGACTGCTGTAATAAACCGGCTCACGCTCGACATAGACCACCCGGGGCGGCGGCGGGGCACTGACCACCGTCATGTTTTCGACGACAGGGGCGGTCGCACTGGCACCCCCGGCCGAGGACAAAAGCTTGTAGGCGTAGGTCTGCGAGGTGCCGTCGGAATATTGGTAAGACACCACGATCCGGTCCTCGCTCTGCTCAATCCGGGAGACCGTGATGCCCTGGGCCTGGGCGTCGTTGATCAGATCGGCGGGCGTGGGCAGCTTGGCGAGGTAGACGAACTGCTTGATGACCACCGGAGCG
>DATFUQ010000114.1:0-6984 GCA_035260745.1 Lacunisphaera sp.
CAGCTGATCTACTGCGGCCACGTCGGCGTGGAATACGCCCTCATCCAGGACCAGGACGCCCGCCGCTGGCTGCAGGAGCGCATCGAGTCCACCCGGCTGCAGCCGAAGTTCACCAAGCCGCTCAAGGTCCGCATCCTCCGCCGCGTCCACAAGGCCGAGCTGTTCGAGAAATTCCTCCACACGAAATACGTCGGCCAGAAGCGCTTCTCCCTTGAGGGCGGCGAGACCAGCATCGCCGCGCTCGACGCGATCATCGACCACTGCCCCGACTCCGGCATCGAGGAGATCGTCATGGGCATGGCGCATCGCGGCCGCCTGAACGTCCTCTGCAGCGTCATGCGCAAGTCTTTTGACCAGCTCTTCGAGCAGTTCTCCGAGAACTACGTGCCCGACACCGTCGCGGGCGACGGCGACGTGAAGTATCACCTCGGCTACGAGTCCATCCTTACCACCAGCACGGGCAGGAAGGTCGAGGTCCGCCTCGCGGCCAATCCCTCGCACCTGGAGATCGTCGGCCCGGTGGTCGAGGGCAAGGCCCGCGCCCGCCAGCGCATCCGGGGCGACACGCAGGAACGCCGCAAGGTCATGCCCGTGCTGCTCCACGGCGACGCCGCCGTGGCCGGCCAGGGCGTCGTGGCCGAGACGCTGCAATTCTCCCAGCTGCCGGGCTACCGCACGGGCGGCACAGTGCATTTTGTCATCAACAACCAGGTCGGCTTCACCACCGACCCGGCGGACGGCCGTTCGACCCGCTACTGCACCGACATCGCCAAGATGATCGAGGCGCCGATTTTCCACGTGAATGGTGACGATCCCGAGGCCGTCTGCATGGTCGCTCAGCTCGCGGTGGACTTCCGCGTGCAGTTCAAGCGCGATGTGTTCATCGACATGTATTGCTATCGGAAGCACGGGCACAACGAGACCGACGAGCCGTCGTTCACCCAGCCCACCCTCTATAAGAAGATCGCCGCGCATGAGCTCGTCTCCGCCATCTACACGAAGGAACTCGTGGCCGAGGGCTCCATCACCCCCGCCGAGGGCGACGCCATCAAGACCGAATATTCCGCCGCGCTCGAGGACAACCTCGGCAAGGCCAAGACCCGCGAGGCCGCCAAGGCGGAAAAACGCCGGGCCGCGGCCGAGGGCTCGGCGACGGACGTGTTCAAGGGTTCCACCGCCGTCTTCCAGCCCGTCTACACGCACAAGGCGGTCGAGACCGCCGTCAGCCGCGCCTTGCTGGACCAGGTCGTGAAGAGCCTCACCACCGTGCCGGCCGATTTCAAGCTGCACGCCAAGATCAAGCGCTTCATCGACGGCCGCGCCGAGGCGCACAAGAACGGCGGGCCCTACGACTGGGGCATGGGCGAGGCGCTGGCCTTCGGCACGCTGCTGGTCGACGGCACGCCCATCCGGCTTAGCGGCCAGGACAGCGAGCGCGGCACGTTCACCCACCGCCACGCGGTGTTCAACGACACCGAGACCGGCGCGAAATTCACCGCGCTCAACCAGCTGGCGGAAAAACAGGCAAAGTTCTGCGTCTATAACTCCCTCCTCTCCGAGGCCGCCGTGCTCGGCTTCGACTACGGCTACTCGCTCGACTACCCCGACATGCTTTGCATCTGGGAGGCGCAGTTCGGCGACTTCGCCAACGGCGCGCAGGTCGTCCTCGACCAGTTCATCGCCGCGGGCGAATCGAAATGGCAGCGCACCAGCGGCATCACGCTGCTGCTGCCGCACGGCTACGAGGGCCAGGGCCCCGAGCACTCGTCGGCGCGTCTCGAGCGCTTCCTGCAGTCGTGCGCCGAGAACAACATCCAGGTCGCCAACCTCACCACGCCCGCCCAGCTTTTCCACGCCCTGCGCCGGCAGATGAAGCGCGATTTCAAGAAGCCGCTCGTCATCATGTCGCCCAAGTCGCTGCTGCGGCACCCGGCCGCCGTGTCGAAGCTGGAGGATTTCACAGCGGGCGCGTTCCAGGAAATCATCGACGACCCGACCGCCTCGAAGAAAACCGAGCGCGTCATCCTCTGCGCGGGCAAGGTTTACTACGACCTCTGCGATTACCGCGACAAGAACAAGGTGGACGGCACGGCCATCGTCCGCGTCGAGCAGCTTTACCCGCTGCACCGCGACCGCCTCGGCCAGATCGCCGACGCCTATGGCCGCGACACCCGCCTCATCTGGTGCCAGGAAGAGCCGCAAAACATGGGGGCGTGGAGTTACCTTGCGCCGCAATTGGAGGAAATCTTCGGCCGCAAGCCCGTCTATGCCGGCCGCGAGGCCGCCGCCTCGCCCGCCGTCGGCCTGCTCGCCCTGCACCGCATGCAGCTCGCCACCTTCCTCAAGAAAGCCTTCTCTCTGTAATCCCCGCCCATGGCCATTGAAGTCAAAATCCCCCCGATGGGCGAATCCATCACCTCCGGCGTGCTCGCCAAGTGGCACGTCAAGGACGGCGACATCGTCAGGAAGGACCAGGCGCTGTTCGAACTCGAGACGGACAAGATAACTTCCGAGGGCACCGCCGAATCCGCAGGCAAAATCACCTTCAAGGTCGCCGCCGGCGCCGACGTGAAGATCGGCCAGGTTGTTGCCACCATCGACGAGTCCGTGTCTGCGGCTGCTGGAACGACGGCGACCCCGCCGTCGACTGCCGTCGCCGCGCCTGCTCCGGCATCTCAAATCTCAAATCTCAAATCCGGTGGCGAAGCCACCGCCTCCCCTGCCGTCCGCCGTCTCGCCGCCGAGACGGGCATTGATCCGGCCTCTATTGCCGGTTCCGGCAAGGCCGGCCGCGTCACCAAGGGCGATATGCTGGCAGCGGCCGAACCAGCCGCCGCAGACCCGAGGCCCGAGGCTAAAGGCGATAAGCCCGCTACTTCACCTGCCCCCTCGCCCATTGCCTCTAGCCCCTCGCCCGCGGGTCGTCAGACCCGCGTGAAGATGACCAAGCTCCGGCAGACCATCGCGAGCCGTCTCGTCTCCGCCCAGCACGAGGCCGCGATGCTCACGACCTTTAATGAGTGCGACATGTCCGCCGTCATGGAACTGCGGAAGAAATACCAGGACGACTTTGTGAAGAAGAACGGCGTGAAGCTGGGCTTCATGAGTTTCTTCACCAAGGCCGTCGTCCACGCGTTGCGCGAGGTGCCCGCGGTCAACGCCCGCATCGACGGCGACACCATTGTCTCGAACCACTACTATGACATCAGCATGGCCGTCTCGACCGAGAAGGGCCTGATGGTGCCGGTCATCCGCAATTGCGACTCGCTCGGCATGGCCGACATTGAGAAGGCCATCGGCGAGGCCGCCAAGAAGGCGCGCGAAGGCAAGATCACCCTGGCCGACCTCGAGGGCGGCGTGTTCACCATCACCAACGGCGGCATCTTCGGCTCGATGCTCTCCACGCCCATCCTCAACGCCCCGCAAAGCGCCATCCTTGGCTTGCACGCCATCAACGAGCGCCCGGTTGCCGTCAACGGCCAGGTGGTCATCCGCCCGATGATGTATCTCGCCCTCAGCTACGATCATCGCATCGTCGACGGCAAGGAAGCCGTCACCTTCCTCGTGAAGGTGAAACAGGCGATCGAGGATCCGTCCCGCCTCATTGTCGGTGTTTGATAATTTTATCCGGAAACGAGGAAGCCATGAATTTCTGGTTTCGTGGTTTCTGAATCAATCTTCCCATGCTTGATCAATCTTTCGATGTCATCGTGATCGGCGCCGGCCCCGGCGGCTACGTTTGCGCCTTCCGCGCCGCGCAGCTCGGCCTCAAGGTCGCGCTCATCGACAAGCGCGCCACCCTCGGCGGCACCTGCCTCAACGTCGGCTGCATTCCCAGCAAGGCCCTGCTCCACTCCTCGGAACACGTCGCCTTCGCCCAGTCGCACGCCGCCGTCCACGGCATCAAGCTCGGCTCCGTCAGCGTCGACCTCGCCACCATGCTGAAGCGCAAGGACGAGGTCGTCGCCAAGAACGTTGGTGGACTCGCCCTCCTCGCCAAGGCCCGCAAGGTCGCCGTCCTCACTGGCGAAGCTTCCTTCGTCTCCCCCACCACTCTCGCGGTGAAGGGCGCAAAGGAAAACGTGCAGATCACGGCCAAAAACATCGTCATCGCCACCGGCTCGGCGCCCGTCGAGCTGCCGTTCATGAAATTCGACGGCGAGACCATTGTCTCCAGCGACCATGCCATCGCGTTCTCCGAGGTGCCGAAGAAGCTCGTCGTGGTCGGTGGCGGCGCCATCGGTCTTGAGCTCGGCTCGGTCTGGTCGCGTCTCGGCTCGGATGTCACGGTTGTTGAGTTTCTGCCGAAGATCATTGCAACCTACGACGACGACATCGTCCGCAATTTCGCGCGCCTCCTGCAGAAGCAGGGTCTCAAGATCGAAGTCGGCGCCAAGGTCACGGGACTCCGGCAATCGAAAATGTCCGCCTCGATTCTCATGGCGGAGCGTGACGGCAAGATGCTCGAATTCGAGGCGGACAAAGTGCTCGTGGCCGTCGGCCGCCGGCCCTACACCGACTCGCTCGGCCTGGACAAGGCCGGCGTCGGGCTCGACGACAAGAAGCGCGTCAAGGTCGACGCCCATCTCCGCACCAACGTGCCGAACATCTGGGCCATCGGCGATGTCGTCGCCGGCCCGATGCTCGCGCACAAGGCCGAGGAGGACGGTGCCGCCGTCGCCGAGTGGATCGCCGGCAAGGCGGGCCATGTGAACTGGGATCTGGTGCCGGGCATCGTCTACACCGAACCGGAGGTCGCCAGCGTCGGCCTCGGCGAGGACGCCGCGAAGGCCAGGGGCCTCGCGATCAACATCGGCAAGTTCAACTTCGCCGCCAACGGCCGCGCCATCGCCGCCGACACCACCGACGGCTACGTCAAGATCATCGCCGACGCCAAGACGGACAAAATTCTCGGCGCGCAGATCCTCGGCCATGGCGCCGGTGAGCTCATCTCGGAGATTGTCACGCACATGGAATACGGTGGCAGTGCCGAGGACCTCGGCCGCACGATCCACGCGCATCCAACGATGAGCGAGGCGATCAAGGAAGCCGGCCTGGCCGTCAGCAAGAGCGCCATCCACGGGATGTGAAAAAGCTCATCCTCTGGGACATCGACGGCACGCTCATCGTCTCGCACGGCGCGGGCATCCGGGCCATGGAGCGCGGCCTGACCAAGCGTTTCGGCGTCACCTGCGACCTGCGCCAGATCGACTGGGCCGGTCGCACCGACAGCTGGATCACCGGCGAGGTCTTCCGGCATGTCGGCCTGCCGGACACACCGCAAAACAGGCATGATTACCTTGAAGCCTACCTGGAATTGCTGCCCATTGAGCTGAAATCCGGCCAGCAGGGTCGGGTGCTGCCGGGCGTTCTGGAACTGCTGCAGACTTTGCAGGCGAGGCCCGACGTCGCCCAAGGACTGTTGACCGGAAATCTGCGCCGCGGGGCGGAGTTGAAACTCACGCATTACCAAGTCTGGCACTTTTTTGAGTTCGGTGCGTTTGCAGACGACAGCCCGCGGCGCAACGACCTCGGCCCGCACGCGCTGCGGCGCGCCAAGGAGAAGCACGCCGTGGATTTTGACCCGCGGCACACCTTCATCATCGGCGACACGCCGCACGACATCGAATGCGGCAAGGTCATCGGCGCCCGCACGATCGGCGTCGCGACCGGCCGCCACAGCGTCGAAGAACTGCTGGCGCACGCGCCCACGGCGGCGTTTCGTGATTTTTCCGATACGGCCGCGTTTCTGCGGCTGATCGACGCCCCGTAAGCCGGTTAGCTTTTGACGTGGTCGACCGCGCTGACCACGCCGTTGCGGAACTCGACGCGCATTCGCTCCTCGGGATCGTAACCACCGGTCGAAGTCGCAACGCCGACACTCGTGGCGGAATGGCGGCCGAACGAGGCGACCCCGAAACCAAAGCCGAAGCGCGGGCCGGTCTTGTGATAGACCCAGGTCTCCGCCTCCCCGTTCTCGTTTTTGCTGGTGAACTGCCGGGCCGGTTTTCCCAGGGCCAGCTGGACCATCTCCGGGGTAAAACCCAAGTCGACCTGGCCGGCGCGGATCTTCTGCCGCACGTCGGGAGGAAATTCGGCGAAGACGCCGTAGTGGTCCGCGATGCGTGATTCCGGGGTGGAGGCGCAGGCGGCCAGCAGGGTGACCGCTGCGAGGACAAGGAGGGTGGCGAGAGGGCGCATGGTGGATTTTTGTTTGCTGAAAGTCCGGGTCATGGGAATAAGGACATTCGCAAACTGTCCAGGTTCACCCGCCCAGCGCCTGTTTATGAAAAAATTCACCATTGCCATCGGCTCCGATCACGCCGGCTTTGCCTACAAGGAAAAGATCAAGGCCATGCTGCTCACGGAAGGGCACACCGTGCGCGACTTCGGCACCAACTCTGATGCGCCGTGCGATTATCCTGATTTCATCCGCCCGGTGGCGGAGGCCGTCGCCCGCGGCGAATTCGAGCGCGGCATCGTGCTGGGCGGCTCAGGCAATGGCGAGGCGATTGTCGCGAACCGGGTGAAGGGAGTCCGCTGCGGATTATGTTGGAGCGAGCAGGTTGCCATCTGGAATCGCTCCCACAACGACGGGAATTGCCTCTCGCTGGGGCAGCGGACCATTACCGAGGACGAGGCTTTGAAGATCGTCCGGATCTGGCTTTCGACCGCGTTTGAGGGCGGAAGGCACCTCGCAAGGATTCAGAAAATTGATATCTATTAATAGGTTGCGCCAGTATGTGACATGCTATCATATATTGCTTTGACATAGAAATATTATAGCCTAGCGTATTGTTTCATGGGAACACGCCACCGCGGCACAATCGAAGAGATCAACGCCCTGAATGCCTTCATCAAGCTTCAGCGGGCGGCCGAGTCGGTGTCGGTCAGGATCCACGCCGTGCTGCCGGAGAGCCTCACGATCACCCAATTCGGCGTGCTCGAGGCGCTCCATCACATCGGCCCGCTTTGCCAGAGCGA
>DATFUQ010000115.1:0-2279 GCA_035260745.1 Lacunisphaera sp.
GGCCCGAGCCGATTCCGGTCTATGCCGAGATGGGCAGCATCAATCCGCTGTTCATCCTGCCCGGGGCCATCGCCGAGCGGCAGGCCGCCCTGGTCGAGGGGCTGTATGCGTCATCGATGGTCGGCGTCGGCCAGTTCTGCACCAATCCCGGGGTGATCGTGCTGCAAAAATCCCCCGCGGCCCGGCAGTTCGTCAAGGACCTCGCGGCCCGGCTGGCCGCGACGCGTGAAGGGGTCATGCTGACGCCCGGCATTCGGAAAAATTTCGTGACCAACACGACAGCGCGCACCCACCAGCCCGGGGTGAAGGTCCTGGCGCAGGGCAATGCGGTCTCGATGTGCAGCGCGGCGCCGGTGTGGTTTGAGACGGACGCGCTGGATTTCCAGAGCAACCACGCGCTGGCGGAGGAGATATTCGGCCCGAGCTCGCTGGTGGTATGGTGCACGGATCGCGCGGAGATGCTCGCCGTCGCGCAGGACCTCGAGGGCAATCTGACCGCCACGCTGCACGCCGGCGCCGCGGAGGCGAAGGAGCAGGGCGAGCTGGTTGCGATCCTGGCGGCGAAGGCCGGCCGGGTGATTCTCAACGGTTATCCGACCGGACTGGAGGTCAGCCCGGCGATTGTGCACGGCGGACCCTATCCGGCGACAAGCGACGGCGGCCGCAGCACCTCGGTCGGCACCCGCGCGCTCAACCGCTGGGCCCGGCTCGTCTGCTACCAGGGTTTTTCCGACGACCTGCTCCCGCCCGAATTGCAGAACGCGAACCCGCTCGGCCTGCTGCGGCTGGTGAACGGGCAATGGACACGGGAATCAATCCGGTAAGGGCGCTTGCCCCCAAGCGCCCGGCTGGGCCGTTGAGGGCAACGGCCGAGGCTTCGCATTCGTCGCGGCCTCTACTGCAGTTTGGACGCTGCGTGGCGGATGGCGCGCTGGTAGGCCGTCAGCCCGGGATCGTCGGTCGTGTCGCAAAGCGTGTTGAGCACCCGCTGCAACGCCTCGGCGTGCCGACCTTGCTGATAAAGTGTCAGGGCAAGGAAGACGTCGAACTCGGCGTTGTCGGGGAACTGGGTTTTGCCCGAACGGAGCACCTCGGTAGAGCGTTCGAGCTGGCCGAGGTTGCGCAGCGTGGAGCCAAGCCCGAGCAACGCGCCGGAGAGCTCGTTGGGCGGCAGGCCGAGGGCGATCGCCTTCTCATAATAGGGCAGGGCGTCCGCCGCGCGGTCGAGCACGTCGCAGGTCCACGCGAGCTGGTGGTTGATCTCCGCGACGTTCGGGTGCCTGGCGTCGAGCTTCTGCAGCCGGGGAAAGATTTCCTCCGCCTGCCCGTGGGCCCGCGCGCCGACAATGGCGTCCAATTCTTCGCGCCAGGCACTCATAGCGGTAAGCAAAAAGCTTTAAGCTGTGAGCTACGCATGGCCTGCAGGGTCTGTTGCCGGGCTTAAAGCTTATGGGTTGGCGCTTGCAGCTTTTTTCTCCGGCAGCGCCCGGGTGGCGACTTCGGAGGCGAAGCGGCCGAGGAGGTCGGCGAGCTTGTGGACGCCTTCGTCGCCCTTGGCGCGGGAACGGAGCGAGGCGCTCTGCGTCTCGGCTTCCTTGGCCCCGAGTACGAGGACGTAGGGAATCTTCTCGAGCTCGGCGCGGCGGATCTTGGCCCCGAGCTTGTCGGAGTGCGTGTCGACCGACGCGCGGAGGCCGGCGCCGAGCAGCTGGTCGAGCGTGGCCTTGGCGTAGTCGAGGTTTTTGTCGCTGATGGGCACGAGACGGATCTGCTCGGGCGCGAGCCAGAGAGGGAAGTCGCCGCCGAAGTGCTCGATGAGCACGCCACAGAAGCGCTCCATCGAGCCGAAGGGCGCGCGGTGGATCATGACCGGGCGGTGCGAGGTGTTGTCGGCGCCGATGTAGGTGAGGTCGAAGCGCACGGGGAGGTTGTAGTCCACCTGGACGGTGCCGAGCTGCCACTCGCGGCCGATGACGTCCTTGACCATGAAGTCGATCTTCGGGCCGTAGAAAGCAGCCTCGCCGGGCTCCTCGGTGAAGACCATGCCGATGGTCTGTGCGGCGCTGCGGCAGGCCGCCTCCGCCTTGTCCCACATGGCGGGATCGCCGGTGTATTTGTTGGAGTCGGGGTCGCGGAGCCCGATGCGCACGCGGTAGTCGGACATGCCGAGGGTCGTGAGGATGGTCTTCACGAGCGAGAGGCAGCCGAGGATTTCGGGCTGCACCTGCTCCTCGGTGCAGAAAAGGTGGGCGTCGTCCTGCGTGAAGCCGCGGACGCGG
>DATFUQ010000116.1:0-7207 GCA_035260745.1 Lacunisphaera sp.
GATGTTCTCCTGCACCTTCTCGACCAGCGACACCACGTCGCCCATGCCGAGGATGCGCGAGGCGAGCCGGTCCGGATGGAACGGCTCGAAGTCCGCCGTCTTTTCGCCGGTGCCGATGAACTTGATCGGCACGCCGGTGACGGCCTTGATGGACAATGCCGCGCCGCCGCGCGCATCGCCGTCGAGCTTGGTGAGGACAAGGCCGGTGAGGCTGAGCGCGTCGTGGAAGGCCTTCGCGACATTCACCGCCTCCTGGCCGAGCGCGCCGTCGACGACGAGCAGCACCTCGTCGGGCTGCACCTTCGCGTGGAGTCGCTTTACTTCCTCGATCAAGTCCTGGTCGATCTGGAGTCGGCCGGCGGTGTCGAAGAGGATGACGTCGGCGCTTTGCTGCAACGCGAGCTCGAGACCTCTGGCTCCGATGGCCGGCACGTCCTTCGAAACGCGATCGCCATAAAAGCCGAGTTCCTCCTGCTTCGCGAGGATCTCGAGCTGGTCGATGGCGGCGGGACGGTTGACGTCGCACGCCACGACGAACGGCCGCGCGCCTTTCTTTTTGAGCAGCTTGCCGAGCTTGGCGGTGGAGGTGGTCTTGCCTGAGCCGTGGAGGCCGACCATGAGAACCTTGAGCGGGCGTTTCTGGGCCAGCTCGGTCGTACCCTCGCCGAGCAGCTTCACCAATTCGTCGTGGATGATCTTAACGACCTGCTGGCCGGGGGTGACGGACTTCAGCACGGCCTGGCCGGCGCATTGCAACTGCACACGGTCGATGAACTCGCGGGCGACCTTGAAATGGACGTCGGCGGCCAGCAGGGCGGCGCGCACCTCCTTGAGGGCGTCCGCCATGTTGGCCTCGGACAGGGAGCCCATGCCACGCAGGTGGCGCAGGGCGCTGCTCAGTTTTTCGGTCAGGTTTTCGAACATGGGAGCTGTTGGTAGGAGCCTGCTTGCAGGCGATAAACGCGCAAGAAGAACAAGGCATCGCTTGCAAGCAAGCTCCTACATAAGTGATTAACAGACCACCGTGGACGGGGTCGCCTGTGCTCCAGAAATCGGCCTCTTGAGCCACGGCGACCTCGCCGTGGAGCCGCCTGGCGCGCCGCTCCCGAATCTTCTTGCTGGCTACCGGGGCTTGTCGCTTAGACCTTACGGCTATGTCCCGCACCGTCGCCATCGTTGGCCGCCCCAATGTGGGCAAAAGCCGCCTGTTCAACCGGCTGGCCCAGAAGCGCATCTCCATTGTCCACGACATGCCGGGAGTGACGCGCGACGTGGTCAATGCGGAGGTCCGGGACGGCAGCTACACCATCCTCGACACCGGCGGCATCGGCCTGACGGGCAGCGACACGCCGGCGCGGATCACCAAGGCCTCGGAGAACCAGGTGCGCTTCGCCATCGAGGCGGCCGACGTGATCCTTTTCACCATCGACGCCCGGGCCGGGGTCACCGCGCTCGACGAGCGGATCGCGCAGCTGCTGCGGAAAAGCAAGAAGGCCGTGCTGCTCGTCGCCAACAAGGCCGACAGCGGCAAGGAGAAGATCGTGGAGATTTCCGAGTTTTACCGGCTGGGCTTCGGCGAGCCGTTCTACATTTCCGCCGAGCATGGCAACGGCGAGGCCGAGCTGCGCATCGCCATCCTCGCCAAACTCGGCCCGGTGCCCGAGGCGACCAGGCTCGACGAGGAGCGTCTGAGCATCTGTTTCGTGGGCCGGCCGAACGTCGGCAAGTCCTCGCTTAGCAACCGCCTGCTCAAGAGCGACCGGCTCATCGTCAGCGAAACGCCCGGTACGACGCGCGACGCCGTGGAGCTCGACTTCATCTACACCAGCCGCGACGGCAAGCCCTGGCCTTTCCGCCTGATCGACACCGCCGGCATCCGCGCGGCGACCAAGCTGTCGTCCTCCGTCGAATATTTTTCCCGCCTGCGCTCGCTGGAGGCCATCCACCACGCCGACGTCGTCTTCATGGTGCTCGACGCCATGGATGGCGTGACCCAGCAGGACAAGGCCATCGCCGGCGAGATCGTCAAGGCCGCCAAGCCCATCGTCATCGTGGTCAACAAATGGGACCTGGTGCACGCGGCCCTCAGCAAGGGCGCGCTGAAGCAGTTCAAGGACGAGCGCGAGTTTCGCGAGAAGTTCGAGAAGGCCCTGTTCGAAGAGCTGTTCTTCACTCCGGGCGCACCGGTGATGTTCGCCTCGGCCCTGACCGGCCACGAGATCACCCGCATGCTCAAGTCCGCCCGCGCCCTCGACCGCCGGCTCGACACCAAAATCCCCACCGCGAAGCTCAACGCCGCCATCATCCGGCTGGCCGAGCGCACGCCGCCGCACGCCATCGGCGGCCAGCGCTTCCGTATCTACTACGCCACGCAGACCGGTACCCGGCCGTTCCGCCTGAAGTTATTCTGCAATCAGGATCGCAACCTGACGGAATCCTACCGCCGCTATCTCGAGGCCGGGCTGGTCAAGGAATTCGATCTCGACGGCTGCCCGATCCACTTCGACCTGGTCGGCAAGGAGAACCGCTCCGCCGCCGACCGCATCGCCGCGCGCGGCACCAAGCGGAACCTCAAGATCGCGGGCGAAGTCGAGGAGCCGGCGCCCGGCGTTTTTGACGATTAAGCCATGCTGCGACTCGTCTTCATGGGCTCGGATGCCATCGCCCTGCCCGCGTTGAACTGGCTGGCGGGCAAGGGGAGCGGTGTCGTCCAGGTCGTCGGAGTCTTCACGCAGCCCGATCGGGCCGCGGGCCGCGGCCAGAAGGTCGCGCCTAACGCGATCAAACTCTGGGCGCTCGCGCACGACCTGCCGGTGCTGCAACCGGAAAAAGTCCGCGCGGCAGAGCGCCAGCAATTGGCGGATCTCAAGCCCGACGTAACGCTGGTCATGGCTTACGGGCACATTCTGTCGCAAGCCGTCATCGATACCCCGCGACTCGGCACGTTGAACCTGCACACGTCGATTCTGCCGAAATACCGCGGCGCCTCGCCCATCCAAACTGCGATTACCTGCGCGGAGACTGAAACCGGAGTCACGCTAATGCGGATGGTGCTCAAGCTCGACGCCGGCCCCGTCGCCGACGTGGAACACGTCAAGATCGGCCCGCTCGACACGGCGGCCGAGGTCGAGGCCAGGCTCGCGTCGGCCTGCGTTTCGCTGCTGGCCCGCTGTCTGCCGAAGATTGCCGCCGGCAAGGAGGCCTACATCGCGCAGGATGAATCACAGGCAAGTTACTGCCGGCGGTTGGAAAAGGACGACGGCGTGCTGGATTTCAACCTGTCGGCGCGGTTGCTCGCCGGCCGGGTCAACGGCCTGATGCCCTGGCCCGGCTGCACCGTGGAGATCAACGGCCAGATCGTGAAGCTCGGCCTCGCCGAGGCCGTGACGGGCAGCGGTCTGGCGGGCGAGGTCACTGGCGCCGATGCCGAGGGTCTGCTGGTCGGCACGAGGCAGGGGATACTGCGGTTGCGCAAGCTCCAGCGGCCGGGCGGAAGGATGCTGCCGGCGTCCGAGTTCCTGCGTGGTTTCCCGGTCGCCGCCGGCACCCGGCTGGCCTCCCGGCCGATGCCGCCGCTGGTGGCGCGCGAACCGTTTCCGCGAACGAAAGGCTAAGGCTTGTTTTTACCTGTGAATTTCCCAACCATCACTTCCATGCGTAGCAAAATTCTGCAAACCGGCGGCCTGCTGGCGATCCTGGCGGTGGCCGCCTCGGCCCAAGTCGACAGCACCCGGATCGAACTGGGCAATTTGCGCCAGGACGTGTCGCAGCTGACCCAGCGGGTGGGCGAGCTGACGATGACCGTGGAGCAACTCAACCGCGACAACAGCTCGCTGCAGGCCAAGACCAGCCAGAGCTTCGTCACCCTCGAGCAGCTCAACAAGGCGGTGGCGGATATCAACCGTACCATGCAAAGCGCGCTGGCCGAGCAGAAGCGCGAGACACTCAGCCAGGTCGCCGGCCAGCTTGAAAAGCTCGCCAAGCAGACCCAGGCGGCGATCGACGCGGTCGCGAAGAACCAGGCCACGCGCCCGGCCGTGCAGCCGGCCTTCAATGAAAATTTTCCGAAGGAAGGCATCAATTACACGGTGCAGTCGGGCGACTCGCTCTCGTCGATCGCCCAGAAGACCGGCGCGAAGATGTCGGACATCGCCAACGCGAACAAGATCACCGACCCGACCAAGCTCCGCGTCGGCCAGACCCTGTACATTCCGCAGGGCAAATGATCATGGCCACCCCGAAATCACGACTCGGCCGCGGACTCGGCGCCCTCATCACCAGCGGCACCACGCCGCCGAAGACCGTGCCGTCCGCGCCCGGCGCCGCTCCGACTCCCGGGCCAGCGCCCGATGGGCTGAGCGGCTATCGCGAGATCGCCGTCCATCTCATCGAGACCAATCCCTACCAGCCGCGCCGCGACATCGATCCCGAGCAACTGGCCGAACTGGTCGAGAGCATCCGCGCGGAGGGCCTGCTGCAGCCGATCGTCGTGCGGCCCGCGGGCGACAAATTCCAGCTCATCGCCGGCGAACGCCGCTGGCGCGCCTACCAGCAGCTCAAGCTCCGGTCCATTCCGGCGCGGGTGATGACGTCGAGCGACGCCTCCTCCGCCTCGCTGGCGCTGATCGAGAACCTGCAGCGCGAGGGGTTGAATCCCATCGACGAGGCGCACGGCTACGCCAGCCTCATCCGCGACTTTGATCTCACCCAGGACGCGGCGGCCCAGCGCGTCGGCAAGGGCCGGGCGACCGTCGCCAACTCCCTCCGGCTGCTCGGCCTCGAAGGCGAGTTGCAAGCCTATGTAGGCAAGGGGATGCTCAGCGTCGGCCACGCCAAGGTGCTGCTCGGCGTGGAGAATTCCCCAGAGCGCCTGGTGCTGGCCCGGCGCGCCCTCGAGCAGGGCCTGAGCGTCCGCGCGCTCGAGGAATTGCTGAAGCACAAATCCGGTGGCGCCGGCAAGCGCCGCAAGATGCCGGGGGCCACCGCCGCGTCGCTCACCGACATCGAGAAGCGGCTGACCTCGCACCTCGGCGCGCGCACCACGCTCAAGCACGGGGCGAAGCGCGGCCGCATCATTATCGAGTATCAGGGCAACGACGACCTCGCGCGGGTGCTGGAAAAGCTGGGCGTTACGCTCTAGGCGGACGGAGCCTGTAAAAACCAGAACTTTGGTTGACAATCCGGGTCCGACTACGTTCCGTTTGCCCCCTTTATGAGCCTGCTCATCGGTATCCTGACTTTCATCATCATCATCACTTCGCTGTTCCTGGTGCTCGTTGTCCTCATGCAACGCGCCAAGACCGACGGCGGCATGGGCGCGGCCATGGGTGGCGGCAGCATGGAGTCCACCTTCGGTGCGGAAACGAGCAATGTGCTCAGCGGCGCGACCATCAAGGCGGCCATTGTCTTCTTCGTGGTCAGCTTCACGCTCTACCTGGCCCACATTTACCAGTCCAAGCACCAGGAGACCGGCGACACCCGGCTGCCGACCGTGAACGCCCCGGCCTCCACAGCGCCCGCGCCGGCCCCGCTGACGGTCCCGCAACCCGCAACACCGCAGCCGGGTGACCCCAAGAAGCCTTAACCTCCCAAGCCCGGTCTTCCACCGGGCTTTGTTGTTTGTGCTGGCGGCGATGGCGCTGCCGGCCGTGTCGGCGCAAACCTACCGCCCGTCACCCAACTACGTCGCCGGCGGCAAGCCCGACCAGGCCGAGGGCGCGCGCATCCTCCATGAGTTCCGGCAGGCGGGCATCGCGGGCACCTACTGGCTCGGGTTCGACCTGCGCGTCATGCCGCGCAAAGGCGACGAGCACACCGTCAAGGGCGGGATGCTCGGCACCCGCGGCGAATCCGGTCCGCTGACCCGGCTGGACGCCGGCAACGAGCGCTGGCTCATCCGGGGCGGCCCGGCGGCAGCGGCCTGGCGCGGAACGGAAGCCCGGGCCCTGGCTGCGGAGGAAATCTTTCAACCGGTTGCCGGCACCGACCTGACCATCTTCGATCTGCAGATGCCGTTTTTGCAATGGACGGATTTTGCCTATGAGGGCCTGGCCAACGTGCGCGGGCGGCCGGCGCACAGCTTCGTGCTTTACCCGCCGGCGGACCTCGCCGCGGCGCGGCCGGGGCTGACCGGAGTACGCGTGCTCCTCGACACCCAATATCAGGCGCTGGTGTCGGCCGAACTGCTCGGCGCCAAAGGCGCGACGGAGAAAAGCATCACCATCCTCGACCTGAAGAAAGTGGGGGAGCAGTGGCTCGTGAAGTCCATCGACCTGCGCAATCACCTCACGCGCGACAAGACCCGCTTCACCGTCACCGCGGCCGCGCTGGACCTCGCGCTGCCGGCGGAAACCTTCACTCCGGCGGCGCTGGCCGCCGACGCCCCGGCGGTGCCGCCGGAGAAAATCCAGCGTTTCTGAAGGTGGAGCGCGTTGACCTCAACGCGCTATGCCTTGTCATCGCGAGCCCGGCAAGGCCGGGCGTGGCGATCCAGCCTGATGGATTGCTTCGTCGTCCGCAACGGACTCCTCGCAATGACAGACGCGGAGGCTACTGAACGTCTTGAGGTCAAGCCGTTCCACCTATAGGAAGGTGTCTGTTCCCCGCCCATGCCGCATAAATCCCCCAGGCCTTTCCCCATCCAGATGGAGGTCGAGTTTCTCGACCGGCTTAGCGAACCGGTGCGCGAAGGCCGGGCCGAGTCGGTCAGCGCCATCATCCGGGCCGCGCTGGCGCAATATGATTTCACCAACGTGGTGGTGGTGCACCCGGCGCAATTGCAGATCTCGGTACGGCTGCCGGCGGCCACCCGGAATAATCTGAAGAAGGTTTCCCGGGCCAAGCACACCAGCGTCGGGCAACTGGTGCGCGCGGCGGTCGAGGCCTATCTGCCGTCGCTCGAGGTGCCGGTCGCGCCGGGCGATCCGGCGTTGGAGCCGGCGCGGGCGCCGCTGCGAAAACCCCGCGCGAGGAAGCGTTGAAATCAAGGTAGGGGCCGTTGCCCGCAACGGCCCTTTCGACGCGGGCGGTTGAGGGCAACCGCCCCTACCTATGACAGCAACACCGGCAAGGGCTGGCTTGCCTTCGGAAACGCCGGGCCTTTATTTCGCGTCCGCATGAGCACACCGCCTCCTCTGTCCACCTGGGCCCGGAATGTCTCGCCCTCGCCAACGCTGGCCATCGACGCCAAGGCCAAGGCCATGCTGGC
>DATFUQ010000117.1:0-2291 GCA_035260745.1 Lacunisphaera sp.
GGCGTGGTTTTTGCGGCACACGCCGCCGGATGTGTTCATCGGCAACCCGCGCGTGCATTTCCAGCACCTCGCCGACCGGATGAACGAACCCCGCCGCGAACAGCGCCGCTGGCGCACCTGGGCCTGCTGGGCGCTCACCCGCACGGTCCGGCCGGAATTCCCGGATGACCCGAAGCACCTCGTCGAGGAGCCCGACCTGGCGCAAATCGCCGCCAAACTCACGGAGCACGGCATGTCCGGCGAAGCGGCGTTGTGGCAAGCGGCGATGCAGCGAGCCAGCTGAAAAATGTAGGGCCGGTGCTTGCCGCCGGGCCGGTCCGCCGACAAGCGGCGACCCTACAAAACCAAAGAAGACCGCTGCCAGGTAATACCAACGTCCACTAGCTAAATGACTTTACAAGGAAGGTGGAAGCGGGTGACGTGAGGGATGGCCCGCAAATTTCCGGCACTGGGAGAGGAGTTGGTGAAGCAGATTGAAGCGGCGTGGGCCGAGCCGCAGCCCGAGTGGGCGCGCCAGCGCCTGCGGGTCGTGCGGCTGATCGCGCAGCACGAGCTGACGGCGGCCCAGATCATGCGGGTGTGCGACGTGAGCCGGCAGACGGTCTTCACTTATCGGGACAAGGTGGTGGCCGAGGGGGTGGCCGGCTTGCTGCGGCGCGACTGGAAGGGGGCGCGGGTGCCCGCGGTGCGAGGGGCTGTCGCCACCGAGTTTATCCAGCGCTTGGAGGCCGGGCAGTTCCGGCAGGCTCGCGACGCGCAGGCTTGGATCAAGAAGCGCACCCGGCAGAGCCTGAGCGAGAGCGGGGTGCGGAAGATTTTGCGCCGGCTGGGCGGCAAGCTGAAGGTGCCGCGCAAGAGTCACGCCAAAAAGGATCCGGCCAAGGCCGCCCAGTTCAAGGCGGAGCTGCCCGCGCGGCTGACGGCAGTGGTGGGCCCCGCGCCCGACCAGCCGGTGCGACTGTGGGTGCTCGACGAACATCGCTACGGACTGTTACCGGTGATCCGCCGGGTCTGGGCCCGGCGCGGCGTGCGGGTGCAGGCGCCCTACGCCACCAAATACCAATGGGGCTACTTGCATGAGGCCTTGGAGGTGGACGGCGCGCATCACACCGAACTGCTCTTCACCCCGGCGATCGACCGGGACATCCACGCCGTCTTTCTCCAACAGATCGCCGACTCCGATCCGCAAGCGCTGCATGTGGTCATCCAGGACCAAGCCGGTTTTCACCTGCCGAGCCACGACCCGCGCCTGCCGAAAAACCTCCGGCTGCTGCCCCTGCCGCCCTACAGTCCGGAACTCAATCCGGTCGAGCGATTCGGGGGCCTGCTGAAGGCCCGCGTGGCCAACCGGCTCTACCCAAGCTTACGCCGGCTGGAAGACCACCTCTTCGCCGCCTCCCGGGCATGGACCCAACCGGCTAAAGTCGCCGGGCTGATCCACCGCTGGCTCGCCGATCAGGTAAATTCTGGCGCGCTAAAACAAAGTCTATAAGCTAGAGAACGATGGTATCAGACGTATCATGACTTTGCTGGACCCTCCACCCGCTCCGCCCGTGCCGGAGAAATCCATGGGGTTTCATACCCTGCTGAAACCGTCGCCGCGACGGCGCAGATAAGTTCAGAGCGTCCGCCCGAACCATGCGACCGTCGCCTCGATCACCTGCGCGGCCTGGCCCTTCTCGCCGTCGAACACGTGGAAGATGTGGTCGGCTCCCTCGATGATGAGCTTCTCCTTCGGTTCACCGGGCGCGATTTTGAGAAACACCTCGTCATGCTGCGCCAGCATGTCCTTGGTGCCGCGCACCGTCAGGAACGCGCCGGGATATTTCGCCAGCGACTTGTCGAGGTCAATGCCGCGGAAACTCTCGTAGAACTCGCGCTTCGTCGTGATCTTCTTCCAGCCGGGCACGTCCTCCGTGGCTTTTCCGTCGCGCATGGCCTTTTGCGCCGTCTCATCCGCCATGAACATCGCGAACTGGTCGCCGCTCGGGCTCGACCACACCGCCATCGTCTTGAACCAGTCCGGATATTGCGCGCCGGTTTCGATCGCCGTCGAGGCGCCCAGGCTGAATCCCAGCACGCCGAGCCGGCTGGCATTCACGCCGCGCTGTTCGGCCAGCCAGGCATGGGCCGACGCCGTGTCCTCGAGCCGCGTGGCGAAGGTGGACGCGATGTCCGTCCGCTTGGCGTCGCCCTCGCCGCGGAAATTGATGCGCAACGAGGCGATGCCCTTGGCCGCCAGCTCCCGCGCCAGCCGCTTGAACAGGCCGCCGGCGTCATCCATGTCGGAC
>DATFUQ010000118.1:0-4658 GCA_035260745.1 Lacunisphaera sp.
GGCGCCGGCGTGACCTACGGGGTGTCCAGGATGCCCATCCGGATCCGCGGCATTTTTTCCGCGGACAGTTTTCAAGTGCCCTGGAACATCTGGCACTACGTGGTGGCGACCATCACCGCCACCGTGGTCGTGATGACCGCCGCCGTCATCCCCGCCCGGCGCGCCGCGCGCCTGGAACCGGGCGACATCATCCGGGGGACTTCCCAATGAGCGAGGAAGGAAAATGGAGGCAGGAGACGGGAGGCGGGAGGCACGCCGTTGCTGGCTTCCTGTTGCTGGCTGCTGCAAGCCCAGGGTCAGTCGCGCCGCCTGCGCGGCGGCTGAAATCGCCCGGCAAAGGAAACTATAACTTCATGGCGGGCCAGCTCCAAACACCCAAAACAACAAAGGAGAGGCAGTCATGAAATCCACCATCAAACGATTCGAAGACCTCGAAGTCTGGAAGGAAGGTATGCAACTGGCGGTTGGCATCTATCAAGCCATGGAACACTCGCGGGATTTCGGCCTGAGGGATCAGATGCAGCGTGCGGCCGTGTCCGTTCCCTCGAACATTGCCGAGGGTTACGAACGTGAATCCAACCGTGAGTTCGTGCAATTTCTCAACTATTCCCGGGGATCGGGCGGCGAGTTGCGCACGCAGATTTATCTGGCGGCGAAGCTGGGGCAGCTTGACCAATCGTCCGCACGCGAGCTGTTGGGGAAAAGCCGCAAAGTGTCCGCCATGCTGCACAAGTATGTTCAGGTCAGGAAACGCGATTTCTGATGTCCACGCCCCCGCCTGATTCCTCCGGCCTCCGGCCTCCAGTCTCCGGTCACCCGCCGCCAAGCGGCAGCGCCGCCCTCGCGCTCCGGTGCGAAAACCTCCATCGCCACCTGGGCGAGGGGGAGGGCCGGGTGCATGTGCTGCGGGGCGTCTCGTTCGAGGCCCGGCGCGGCCACGTCACCGCCATCGTCGGCCCGTCCGGCTGCGGCAAGAGCACGCTGCTCTACCTGCTCGGTCTGCTCGACCAGCCGGATGACGGCTCGATCTGGATCAGCGACCAGCTCATGTCGAACAGCAGCGACCTCGACCGCACGGCGGCGCGCTGTGAGCACATCGGCTTTGTCTTCCAGTTCCACTTCCTGATGCAGGAATTCTCCGCGCTCGACAATGTCATGATGCCCATGCGCAAGCTGGGCCGCTGGGGGGAGGAGCAGATGGCCGAACGCGCCCGGTCCCTGCTGGCGGATGTGGGCCTGGCCGACAAGACCCACCGGCTGGCGACACAGCTTTCGGGCGGCGAGCAGCAACGCGTGGCCGTGGCCCGGGCGCTCGCCAACCAGCCGGCCATCATCCTGGCCGACGAGCCCACGGGCAACCTGGACGTCAAGAATTCCACGCTGGTTTTCGACCTGTTGACGCGGCTGGCCAAGGAAAACAACCAGGCGGTGGTGCTCGTGACCCACAATCCCGACATCGCGAACCGCTGCGACGAGATCAAGCCGATGCGCGACGGGGAATTTGTCCGTTGAACGCATGAGCCCGGGCCATGTATTCTGGTTTTTCGGGCTGAGCGGGGCGGGCAAGACCACGCTGGCCACGGGCCTCGCAGCGAAATTGCGGGAACGGGGCCGATCAGTGCTGCTGCTGGATGGCGATGAGCTCCGGGCGGGGCTGTGCCAGGACTTGGGCTTTTCCGACGAGGCGCGCACGGAGAACATCCGGCGCGCGGCGGAACTGGCCAAGCTCGCGATGGCGCAGGGGCAGGTGGTGATCGCGGCGTTCATCACGCCCCGGGAGAGTTTGAGACGCCTGGCCGGGGAAATCATCGGACGGGACCAGCTGGACCTCATCTGGGTGGACGCCCCGCTCGCCATTTGCCAGCAGCGTGACCCCAAGGGCCTCTACCAGCGGGCAGAGGCGGGGAATCTCCCCTTGTTCACCGGGGTGAATTCAGTATTTGAAGAGCCAACCGGCCATGACCTGCAGGTGCGGACCAACCGGCACTCCGCCGCCGAGTTGGGCATTGAGCTGGAGGATTATTGCCATCGCCGTCTGGGCTGAGCAGATTAAGCTGTTAATCTGTAACCGGATTCAGGTAATCCGCGTCTTGGATTGGAATCTGCTTTTACTCGAGTTCTGGGCCAATCGAGTAGCGGGTTAAGAATCACCGATGGTCATAAATTATTGATTTATTATGGTAAGCATGAAGCCCAGTCTGCGGCAAAAATATCTCAGCATTCACATTCCCAAGACGGCCGGTGTCAGCATCCGCAATATTCTCAAGGAGCATTACGGCCCGGGCTTCGTCCAGCATTACTGGCAGGTAACCGACGCTTGGGGACAGATCCTCAAGGAGGTGCCAGCCGACGCGATCTGCATTCACGGCCATTATCAAGCGGATCAACTCACCCACATTTTTCCGGAGGCCGCCCTGATCACCTGGGTGCGGGATCCGGTCGAAAGGGTTGTCTCTTCCTATTTCCACCGGCTGCGTGACCCGGACTGGCGGCATCCGGTGTGTCATGAAATGCACAGTCGAAAGCTGTCCTTGGCCGAATATGCCGCACTGCCCCTGGTGCGCAACGAAATCACCCATTACTTCGGCAGTAAGAAGCCGGAGGATTTCCTGTTCATCGGCATCGTGGAGGAATTCGACCAATCGCTCGCCCGCATGGCCGCTCTGCTCGACATCCCGGCGGCCCGGTCCCGGAGGGACAACGTCAATCCGGAAAAACAGAAGGAGCATTACGAGTTCGCCCTCGCGGTTCGTCGGGAAATCCAGCAATTGAACGAGCAGGACTTGCGTTTGTATGAAGCCTGCTTGCGTCGGTGGGGCAACAAGTAGTCTCGGGGGCCGTCCGCCGGGTTTTCCCGGAATTAGCGAGAAAATTTCGGCCGGGGACTTTGCTAATAATCTCCCCCGGGCCGGTTTGGGCGGAAATTTTGTTTTACATTGGAGGGTGGGCTTTATTCCCTTGGGGGGAATTTGAACCGCACACACACCGTGATTCCGCATTGTTCGCGCAGATCATTCTTTGCCAGGCTGGGCGGCTTGCTCGCCGCCATGGGGATCGTCCCCGCCATACTGGCGAAATCCAGGGCCGCGGTGAACACCACCGCGCAAGTGCCGCTTCGGCCTGAACCGCGCGCCGTGCCACGCAAGGAAGGGAGTTACTGACCGCCTGTCCGGCGGCCACCACGAACTCACCCGGGCCCATGTCGAAGATTTTCCCCAAATCAGCCAACGCTCTGCCGCTGCAGATCGTGATCTTCCTTTTCGTTCTGGGCGGGGTCGCGACCGCGGGCATCACCTACTACGCCACACCGGCTTATCTCCGCGTCGGCTACCAGCCGGTGCAACCCGTCCCCTTTGACCACAGCCTGCACGCCGGCCAGCTCGGCATCGACTGCCGCTACTGTCATGCCGCGGTCGAGAAGTCCGGCACGTCGAGCGTCCCCGCCGCCCAGACCTGCATGAATTGCCACAGCATCATCAAGACCACGAGCCCGCTGCTCGAGGTCGTGCGCAAGAGCTACGAGACCGGCGAGCCCGTGCCATGGATCAAGATCCACCAGACGCCCGACTACGTCTATTTCAACCACTCCGTCCACGTGAACCGCGGCATCAGCTGCGTCGAGTGCCATGGCAAGGTCAACGAGATGACCGCCGTCTACCACGCCAAGCCGCACAGCATGAGCTGGTGCCTCGACTGCCACCGCAACCCCGCTGAGCGCATCCGCGAGCCGGGGGACGTCTTCAATCTCGATTCCCCGACGCTTGCCGAGCAGGGCAAACTCGCCAAGGCCGAAGGTTACATCCACGACTGGAAGGTCAAACCGCCGACCAGCTGCTCCGGCTGCCACCGCTGATGAAACGCAAATTCGACCATTCCGCCCCCGCTGACCGCGAGCCCACCGGCCCGAAATACTGGCGCAGCCTCGACGAGCTGGCGGACACACCCGGTTTCCGCGAGCACCTCGCCCGCGAATTCCCCGAGGGCGCGTCCTCGATGGACGGGGTGGATCGCCGGCAGTTCATGAAACTGATGGCGGCGTCCTTCGCGCTCGGCGGGCTCGGCCTCGCCGGCTGCCGCCGCCCCGAGGCGCACATCCTGCCCTACGGCAAGTCCGTCGAATACACCGTCCCGGGCCTCCCGCTTTATTTCGCCACGGCGATGCCGCTGCGCAAGTCGGCCATCCCGCTGCTGGCCGAGACGCACCAGGGCCGCCCGACGAAGATCGAGGGCAACCCGAGCTACCTGCCCCACGGTGGGGCCAGCAGCCTCCTGGCCCAGGCCTCGGTCCTCGACCTCTACGATCCCGAGCGCGCCACCGGGCACACGAAGAAGGGCGAGGCGCTGACCAACGCCCAGGTGAACGACATTCTCGCCGGCATCAACAAGGCCTACGCCGGCAGCGGCGAGGGGCTGGCCTTCCTGGCCGATGAGTCCGCGTCGCCGACCCGCGCCCGGCTCGTCGCAAAACTGAAGCAGAAATTCCCGCGCGCCCTCTGGGCCGAATACGAGCCCGTGCAGGACGAGCCGCCGGTCGCCGCCGCGCAGGCCTCGTTCGGCAAAAACGTGAAGCCGGTCTACCGCTTCGCGAAGGCCAAGCGCATCGTCAGCCTCGATGCCGATTTCTTCCACGCCGAGGCGGGTTCCCTCTACTACGCCCG
>DATFUQ010000119.1:0-3046 GCA_035260745.1 Lacunisphaera sp.
TCGTAATGAGCGCGCAGCCAGCGGAGCACCCGGCCATGGCCGCAGGGCAGGTCGAGAATTTCGGGATAGTGGGGTTTGTCGCACAGCTCGGCGGAAAATTGGATCAGTTCCAGCGCCCGCCGGCCGAGATCGAAATATTCACCGGGCTTTTCCGCCGCCACCATGCTGTCGCGCGGCGCGAGGATGCGGTCGACCGTCAGGCGGCTGAAATCATAAAGTGGTTTCATGAATCTTTGGACAGGATTGACTGGATTAACCGGAGGGAGGCTTGGGGAGACGGCGCTTGCGTTTGAACTGCAAGCTGGAGGCGCCGAAGTTGATGAGCAAGGCATCGTCGATGCCGGTGGCCGCAAAATCACCCACCACGGCCCCTTTGTATATCACCCTGAGTGGTTTCTCACTGTCCACGCGGCAGCCGGCTCGGGTGAGTTCCATCGCCAGGGCCTTCTGATAAACCGATTCCAAAAAACCAGGGCCGAGTGTCCTATGCACTTTCATCGCCAGCCCGATCACTTCCTCGGTCAGTTTGTCGATAGGTTTCATGGCATCCCTTCAATCCGGTTAATCCTGTCTATTCCACGGCGCGCAGCACGGCGCGGATCGGCGAGCCGTCGCCGCCCTTGATTTTCAGGGGCAGGGCGATGAGTTCATATTCGCCGGGGGACACCGCGTGCAGGTCAAGATTCTCAAGGATGATAATGCGCGCGGCGTCGAGGGCATGATGAATCGGCAGATCTTTGCTCGTGATATGGTCGACCGAGGGCACGTCCATGCCGACCAGCTTCACGCCGCGTGCGCTGAGCCAGGCGGGCACGTCGGCGGCCAGCAGCGGCCAGGTGGTGGGAAAAACAGCGGGGTCGGTCCACGAGTCGCTTTTGAACAGCACGCGCGGCGTCGCCGAGAAATCCTGGACGGACAAGAGGGCAATGGTGATGGTGGCGTGGCCGCGCACGTCGACGACCCGCGCCGGGCCCACGAAGGTGTCGATGGGCACCTCGTCGATCCTGGCGCCGACCTGGTTGTAGTGGTAAGGCGCGTCGCCGTGCGTGCCACTGTGCACGCTCATCAGGAGCCGGCCGATGTTGACCGCCGAACCTCGCGGAATGGTGGCGACGAGCTTGAAATCGGCGGAGGTGTCACCCGGCCAGACGGGCATGCCGGTGTGGATGGGGCGGCTGATGTCGTGGAGTTTCATGTGACGAGGGCGCGTTGATCGGGAAATTTTTCATAAGCCTTCGTGCGCATGACTTCCTTCAAGCGGGCGATGGCTGCAGCGCAGTCGGCAAAGCTGGTGTAGAGCGGCGCCGGCGCGAGCCGGATGATGTCGGGCGGGCGGAAATCCGGCACCACGCCGGCGGCCTTGAGCGCCGAGCAAATCCGCCACGCCTCGGGATGGACCAGGGCGATGTGTCCGCCGCGCTCGTGATCCGCGCGCGGGCTGGCGATGGCGAAGTCCGGCAGTTCGGCGTCCGCCAATTCCAGCATGAAGGCGGTTTGCGCAAGGGATTTGGCGCGCAGGGGGGCGAGGCCGCCGGCCTCGGCGAAAATCTCCAGCGAGCCCTGCAGCGGGGCGAGGCTGAGCAGATGCGGGGTGCCGATGTGCAAGGCGGAGGCATCGGGCGCGGGTTCATGCTGCGCGGCCATGGCAAAACGACGGTCCTTCCGCACGCCCCACCAGCCGGCGAGTCCGCTCGCGCGCCCGAAATGCCGGCGGTTGAGATAAAGCCCGCCGACGGCGCCGGGGCCGGCGTTGAGGTATTTGTAGTTGCACCAGAAGGCGAAATCCACGCCGGCGTTATCCAGCGCATGTGGCACCGCGCCGATGGAGTGCGAGCAATCGAAGCCGGTGAGGATCCCGCGGGCGCGGGCCTCGCGGGTGATGGCGGCCACGTCGAGCAACTGGCCGCTGGTGTATTGCACGACCGGCAGCAGCAGCAACTGCACGTCGGGCGTGAGCGCCGCGAGGATGTCCTCCGCGCGCAGCGTGTGACCATCGCGGCTTGGCACAAGGCGCAGGTACGTGGCCGGGTCGAGTCCGCGCTGGCGCAGGTGGCTGGCGAGGGCGTGGAGGTCGGAGGGGAAATTGAGCTCGTCCGCGACGATGACTTTTCGCGCCGCCGACGGATCAAACAGCGTGGCGAGCAACTGGTGCAGGTTCGTGGTGGTGGAGCCGGTGAGAGCCACCTCGTCCGGGGCGGCGCCGAGGAGCGGGGCGAGTTGGGCGGCGATGGTTTCGCTCAGAGTGATCCAGGGCGGATTCGCGTCCGTCCAGCCCGTGATGCCCAGCGTGCGCCATTCACCCAGCACGCGCTGCAAATGGGTCTCGGCGTGGCGGGACAGCAGCCCGAGGGAATTGCCATCGAGGTAGATCTGGCCGGCGGGCAGATAAAATTCCGCGCGAAAGCGGGCGAGCGGGTCGGCTTCATCCAGGGCGGCGGCCCTTCGACCGGGCTCAGGGTTGATGGAACGCATCAGCCGCAGCGTCGCACGAAATTCTCGCGGCGCAAACGCGAAAGCAAATTGGCTGGCCGGAGCGCGAGGGCGCGGCACAATCGCGACCGTGAATACCCCCGTCTGGGATGACCGTGAATGGAAACCGCTGCCGCAGCTCGAGGGTACGGTGCGGGCGGACGTCTGTGTGATCGGGCTGGGCGGCTCGGGGCTCGCGGCGTTGGCGGAATTGACGGGGCTTGGAGTCAGCGCGGTCGGCGTCGACGCCCGCGCCGTCGGGGCCGGCGCGGCGGGCCGCAACGGCGGCTTCGTGCTGGCGGGCCTGGCGAAATTTTTCCCCGAGATGGTCGCGCGATATGGCCGCGAGACGGCCGCAGCGCTCTACCGGCTGACGGCGGAGGAAATCCAGCGGCAAGCGCGGGAGCAACCGGATCTCATACGGCTGACCGGCTCGCTGCGCATCGCGGCGGATGCGGAGGAACTGGGCGACTGCCGGAAGCACCTGGCGGCGTTGCGCGCGAGCGGGTTTGCGGCGGAGGCTTACGCCGGGCTGGAGGGCGAGGGCCTCCTGCTGCCAGCGGACGGGGTGATGCAG
>DATFUQ010000120.1:0-8599 GCA_035260745.1 Lacunisphaera sp.
CATCGCGCCCTCCATGATGCGGGAGGCCAGGTTGCCCTGCAGGAAGAGGCGCATGAGGTCGTCCTCGAGCGAGAGGAAGAACTTGGTCATGCCCGGGTCGCCCTGGCGCGAGCAGCGGCCGCGCAACTGGCGGTCGATGCGCCGGGACTCGTGGCGCTCGGTGCCGACGACGAGCAGGCCGCCGAGTTCGCGGACGCCCTCGCCCAGTTTGATGTCGGTGCCGCGGCCCGCCATGTTGGTGGCGATGGTGACGGAGCCCCGCTGGCCGGCGCGGGTGACGATCTCGGCCTCCTGCTGGTGGAACTTGGCGTTGAGGACGGTGTGGATGACGTTCGCGCGCTTCAACATGCGGCTGAGCACCTCGGACTGCTCGACGGTGACGGTGCCGACGAGCACGGGCTGGCCGCGCTGCTGCGCCTCCTGGATCTGCTTCACGACCGCGCCGTATTTGTCGCGGCGCGTCTTGAAGATGGAATCGTTCTGGTCGACGCGGATGCAGGGCTTGTTCGTCGGGATCTGCGTGACCGAGAGCCGGTAAATCTCGTGGAACTCGGTGGCCTCGGTCTCGGCGGTGCCGGTCATGCCCGCGAGCTTCTCATACATGCGGAAGTAATTCTGGATGGTGACCGTGGCATAGGTGCGCGTCTCGCGTTCGATGGTGACGTTCTCCTTGGCCTCGACCGCCTGGTGCAGGCCGTCGGACCAGCGGCGGCCGGACATGATGCGGCCGGTGTTCTCGTCGACGATGACGACCTTGCCGTCCTGCACGACGTATTCGACGTCGCGCTCGTAGAGCGAATAGGCGCGAAGCAGCTGGGAGAGTGCGTGAATATCCTCCGAAACGACCTCGTAACGCTGCTGGGCCTCGCGTTTGGCCGCCTCCTTCTGCTCGGGTGTTTTCGAGGTGTCCTTTTCGATCTCGATAAAAATCGTTGCCAGGTCCGGCAGGGTGAAGGCATCGGGATCATCGGGCTGGAGTTTGGTGCGCCCGATCTCGGTGAGGTCGGCCTGGTGGTTTTTCTCGTCGATGACGAAGAACAGCTCTTCCTTGTATTTGTAGAGCTCCGTCTTGTTGAAGTCGGAGTGCATCTCGACGTCGGTCTTGTCGAGGAGCTTGCGCCATTCGGCGTTTTCCTGGAGGCGAAGGAGCTGCTTGTTCTTCGGCATGCCCAGCTTGACCTGGAGCATCTTCATCGCGGCGTCCTGCCTCTCCTCCGGCGTGACCCCGGGCCTGGCCAGCAGGTCGGCGGCCTCCTTGACGAGCTTGTTGATGAGGCGGAGCTGCGCGCTGACGAGCTGCTCGACGCCGGGCTTGAGGCGGGTGAAAGGCTGCTCGCGCTCGATCGGCGCCGGGCCGGAGATGATGAGCGGGGTGCGCGCCTCGTCGACGAGGATGGAGTCGATTTCATCGACGATGCAGTAGAAGTGGTCGCGCTGCACCTGGTCCTCCTTGCGGGTGGCCATGCCGTTATCGCGGAGGTAGTCGAAGCCGAACTCGGAGGCGGTGCCGTAGGTGATGCCGCAGTTATACATCTCACGGCGGTTCTCGGAGTGCATCTGCTGCTGGATGCAGCCCACGGTGAGGCCGAGGAAGCGGTAGAGGTGGCCCATCCACTCGGAGTCGCGGCGGGCGAGGTAGTCGTTGACCGTGACGAGCTGGGCGTTCTTGCCGGTGAGCGCGTTGAGGTAGAGCGGGAGCGTGGCGACGAGGGTCTTGCCCTCGCCCGTCGCCATCTCGGCGATGCGGCCCTCGTGCAGGGCGATGCCGCCGATGAGCTGCACGTCGAAATGGATCATGTCCCAGGTCAGCTCGTGGTCGCAGACCATCACCGGCTTGCCGAAGAGGCGGCGGGCGGCGTTCTTGACCGCAGCGAAGGCCTCGGGCAGGACGGCGTCGAGGGTCTCCCCCTTCTGGAGGCGGGCGCGAAATTCATTGGTCTTGGCCCGGAGCTGGTCGTCGGTGAGCTGCTGGTAACCCTGCTCGAACTCGTTGATGCGCGCGACGAGGGGGCGGCATTTTTCGACGTATTTGCGGTGGTGCCGGCCGGAGAATTTCTGCAGGATGAAGCTGAGCATTGAAGGTGACGAATGAAAGCCACGCCCGAGGGCTTGGCAAATGACAAAATATGACCCAGATTGCCAAGCCCTCGGGCGTGGCTTTCATTCGTCACCTAGGGCTTGGCAAATGACAAAATATGACCCAGATTGCCCGCCCAAACCGCTGCGTGGCAAGGGGCATCGGAAGAAAACTTCAAGGCTAGCACACACCCTGCTCTTTGCGGTCTGCTCCCTCGCATGGCCACTCCACGATTCTCCCCTGCCGGCGCCCTGCCCGAACCTTTCCGGCAGTATGTCACCGAGGGGTTTTTTGACGAGATGATGGCGCCCGACGGCTCGGTGCGGCCGCACTACCGGCATTTTCTCAAGCATTTCGGAGCGGTCACGCCGGAGGAGTTCGAGGCCAAGCGCCGCGCCGTGGACCTGGCGTTCCTGCGGCAGGGCGTGACCTTCAACGTCTACGGCGACTCGCAGGGCGCCGAACGCATCTTCCCGTTCGACCTCGTGCCGCGCATCATCCCGGCCGGCGAGTGGGAGAAACTCGAAGCCGGCCTCGTGCAGCGCATCACCGCGCTGAACCTCTTCCTGCACGACATCTACCACGAGCAGCACATTCTCAACGACGGCACCATCCCGCCGCACTACGTGATGTCGGCGAAACATTTCCGCCGCGAGTTCGTGAACGTGAAGGTGCCGGGCGACATCTACATCCACATCTGCGGCACCGACATCATCCGCGACGACAAGGGCAACTACCTCGTGCTCGAGGACAACGCCCGCTGCCCGTCCGGCGTCAGCTATGTGCTGGAGAACCGCCGCGCGCTGAAGCGCACCTTCCCGGAGATCTTCGAGGCCGGCGGCGTGCGGCCGGTGGAGAACTACCCGTTTGAATTGCTCAAGGTGCTCAACCACACGGCGCCCGCCGGCGTGGCCGAGCCGACGGTCGTGCTGCTCACCCCCGGCCCCTACAACTCGGCGTATTTCGAGCACACCTACCTCGCCCGCCAGATGGGCATCGAGATCGTCGAGGGCCGCGACCTGCTCGTGCGCGAGCAGCACGTCTTCATGCGCACGACGAAGGGCCTCCAGCCGGTCCACGTCATCTACCGCCGCATCGACGACGATTTCCTCGACCCGACCGTCTTCCGCCGCGACTCCGCGCTCGGCGTGCCGGGTCTCGTCAACGCCTACCGCGCCGGCAACGTTTCCCTCGCCAACTCCATCGGCACCGGCGTGGCCGACGACAAGGTCATGTATTATTTCGTCCCGCGCATCATCAAGTATTACCTCGACCAGGAGCCGCTGCTGCCGAACGTCGAGACCTACCTGGCCAGCGAGGACCGGGACCGGCAATACATGGTCGAGAACCTCGACAAGCTCGTGGTCAAGGCGGCCAACGAGGCCGGCGGCTATGGCATGCTGATGGGTCCGCAGGCCACGGCGGCCGAGCGGGACGATTTCCGGAAGCGCATCGAGGCCGACCCGCGCAACTACATCGGCCAGCCCATGATCTCACTCTCGCGCCACCCGACGCATTACGAGGGCGAGGGTTTCGCCGGCCGGCATATCGACCTGCGCCCGTTCATCCTTTATGGCGAGAAGACTGTCGTCATCCCCGGCGGCCTCACGCGCGTGGCGCTCCGCAAGGGCTCGCTCGTCGTCAATTCCTCGCAGGGTGGCGGCAGCAAGGAAACCTGGGTGCTCTACGGCAATCACTGAACCGCCATGCTGAGATCCTCAAACCTTGTAGCGGCGGTCTATGACCGCCGTGTCTCGAAACCGGCGCTCATGGGGCGCCGCTACAGCCCATGCTGAGCCGCGTCGCCAACAGCCTTTATTGGATGAGCCGCTACATCGAGCGCGCCGAGAGCATCGCGCGCCTGGTCGACGTGAACCTGCAGCTCCTGCTCGACTTTCGCAACCTCGACGACGACGGCCTCACCGCGCACTGGCTCCCCATCGTCCAGAGCTCGGGCGACGAGGATCTCTTTGGCAAACTGCATCCCCGCATCACGGGCCAGACCGTGACGGAGTTCCTCGTCTTCCAGGTCGCGAATCCCAATTCCATCGTCTCCTCCATCGCCCAGGCCCGCGAGAACGCCCGCATGGTGCGCGACCAGGTCACGGTCGAGCTCTGGGAGGAAATCAACCGCCTCTACCTTTTCCTCCATTCGCCCCGGGCCGACGAGCTCTGGCGCGAGAACCCGGCCGATTTCTTCCGGGCGGTCCGCAACGGCTCCCTGCTCCTGCAGGGGCTGACCGACGGCACCGTCGTGCGCAACGAGGGCTGGTCCTTCATCCAGGCCGGGCGCTACCTGGAGCGCGCCGACAAGACCTCGCGCATCCTCGATGTGCGCCACGCCTCCCTGCCGGCGCGGGGCGTGCCCGCCGCCCCCAGCCAGGCGGACTCGCTCGGCTGGTCCGCCGTGCTCCGCTCCTGCAGCGCGTGGGACGCCTACAAGGCCCTGCACGGCGCCGAGGTGCAGCCGGCGCTCGTTGCCGAGTTCCTGCTTCTTTCGGACGAGTTCCCGCGCTCCGTCCGCTTCTGCGTGCGCCGGCTCGACCGCGCGCTGCGCAGCATCTCCGGCGTGGCCGAGGGCCGGTTTTGCAACGACGCCGAGAAACTCGCCGGCCGGCTGCTGGCCGAGCTGCAGTTCAGCACGGCCGATGATATTTTTGACATCGGCCTCCACACCTACATCGATGTGGCGCAGGCGAAGCTGAACGCCATCGGCGACGCCCTCTTCCAGGCCTACATTTTCCAGCCCTTCCAAACCCCCGAAGAACACGAGCTCCGCCAGCAGGAGGAACAGCAGCAACAGTCCTCTTTGCCCGGGTTTCGCGCCAGCGAGAACCCGGGACAAACCCCGGGCGGCCAGCAGGCCGCAACGGGGCATATTTCGACGCCGCCCGCATGAAACTCCACATTTTCCACCGCACCCGCTTCAAGTATGCGACCAGCGTGCGGGAAAGCTTCAACGAGGCGCGTCTGCAACCCGTCACCACCGGGGCGCAGGTCTGCTCCAGTTTCCTCATGAAGGTCCTGCCGACCTCGAAGCTGTCGCACTACCTGGATTTTTACCTCAACTACGTCCACCTCTTCGAGATCACCCAGCCGCACACCGAGCTGAGCGTGGAGGCCAACTCGACCGTGACCACGCCGGAGGGGCCGGGGCTGGACGCCGCCCTCACCCCGTCGCCGCTCAGCAAGATCGGCGAGTGCGCCCGCCTCGAGCGCTGCTACGATTTCCTCCAGTCGAGCACCTACGTCGAGGTCAGCGCGGAATTGTGGCGGCTCGCGCTCGACGCCACCGAAGGCCAGACCGACGCCTGGCAGGCAGCGCAGGCCATCATGCGGTATATCAACCGCGAGTTCCACTACAAGCCGGCGGCCACGCACGTGCACACGCACATGCGCGAGGTGCTGAAGGCCCGCGCCGGCGTCTGTCAGGATTTCGCCCACGTCATGCTCGGGCTCTGCCGCGCCCTGAAGATGCCCGCACGCTACGTCAGCGGCTACCTCTACAACGGCCCGGCCGACCAGCTCAAGGGCGCGCAGGCCAGCCATGCCTGGGTGGAGGTCTATGTGCCCGGCCACGGCTGGTGCGGGCTCGACCCGACGAACAGCCGGCAGGCCGACAGCCATTACGTGAAGGTCGCGGTCGGGCGCGACTACGCCGACGTGTCACCGCTCAAGGGCACCTACCGCGGCACCGCCAAACGGCAGCTGACGGTCGAGGTGCTGGTCACCCGGCTGGAGGAGGATGCGGTGAAGACCTCCGCTCACGTGGCGACCCACGGCGGCTGATAAAACCCTTGCGCTTCCACGGTGGAGCGCGTTGCCCCCAACGCGCTTTCTTACTCGCGCGGCGAGGCAGCATCCCACCAGTGCGGCCAGTCCTCTTCCTTGGCACACAGGCCTTTGACCACCGGATTGCGCCGGATGTAAAGCCACTTCTCCTGTGCTTCCGCTTTGTTGCGAATCCGGTGATCAAAATAATTATCCTGCCAATGCACTCCCTGCAGTCGTGCCGCTCCGCGCTTCCAATTCCGAATCACGACAGACATGCCGGGCTCGCCTGGAAACGCCAGCAGCGCATGCACATGGTCAGGCATCAGCAGAAATAATTCACACCACCAGCGACCGGCGGCACGATAGTCGGCCGCAGCCATCAGGAGACTTGGCGCCAGATCCTTCGCGGCGAGCTCGGTCTTTTGATCCGGCGCCACCCGCAGCCGCACATGAAACAGCGCGCCCTCCTTTACCCATCCAGGCGTGTGATGGTGCAATCGTTGCGGATATTCCAACACACGCTCATGCTACACTGTTTTCGTGGGTTGCAAGCGCCTTGAGGGCAAGGCGCTCCACCTCAAGATTCACGGTACCGGCGGTGCAACCGAATATTTCGCCCAATCTTTCACGAGGGCGTGCACCACCGGGCTGCCGGCGCGGTAGGCCGCCTCGAGGGCGGGGATCATCCCGGCGTATTCCGCGACCATGCTCTCGGCCGCGTTTTGTCCGGCGGGCGGCATGGAGAAATTGCTGCCGGTGCGCAGGAACAGCACGCGGGAGAAATCCACGCGCTTGAGCGCCGCGAGCCGCGTGAGCGCGTTCGCAATGCCGTGGTCCTCCATGTTGGTCATGGCGCAGAGGCCCTCGCCGTTGGTATAGAGCTTCGTCCAGTCGTCGGCCCACTGCTGCATCCGGGCGCCGTGCCAGTAGCGGCAGGAAGCGAAGCTGTCGCCCAGGAAAACCTTGGGTGGGGCGAGCGCGGCGGGGAATCCGGCGTAGAGCGCGCGGTGCGCCTTGGCCTCGGGCGTATCGTAAAGCGCCACGTCCTTGGTCAGATCGTAGGCCCACTGCACGAGCGCGGGATTGAGCGTCCACTGCATGGGCTTGGGCGCCCAGTCGGGGATGACGGGTTTGGTCAGCGGCGTCTTGTTGCCCAGCGCCATGATGCCGTCGGGCCAGTCCGCCGGCGCCTCGCGCGGGTCGATCTCGTAGGCGATGTCGCCGTCAATCACGTGCCGCGCCCAGGCGGCGCTGCCCTCGGTGGCGAGGTGCGGGTTGACCCCGGCGATGCCGTTGATGAGCCAGTAGGTCTGCGTCAGGTCGAAACGCGGGTCGAGGCCGAGCGCCATGATCTGCAGGCCGGAACGCACGGTCGTGCCCGACACGACGCCATAGACGCCCTGGTCGTTGAACCGCACGGGATGGTCGAGCCCGGGGACATCGATTGTGCCAGTGAGTTTCTCCCGCTCGACCCAGTATTGGAATTCACCGGGGGCATCGCCCGTGTCGGCGCCGACCTCGAAGGTCGCCACGATGATGACCTTCGGGCGGATCAACCCGGCCGCGGGGAGCGCGGCGGTAAGGGCGAGGAACAGCAGGCAGCGAAACCAGTTGGGAGCCATGAGCACAGTGTTCAGCAATCGGTGTGCCAGTGCAAGCGACGGACGGCGCAAGGGTTGAGGTGGAGCGCGTTGCCCTCAACGCGCTGGCGGGCCCGCGCTAATTTAAGACCAACGCGTTGGGGGCAACGCGCTCCACCTCGAACGGCCGGACGGCCCTCAGACCTTCTTCTTGAAATAGGCGATGGTCCGCTTGAGGCCCTCGGCGAGCGGGACCTTCGGCTCCCACTTGAGGTATTTCTTGGCCAGGGTGATGTCGGGCCGGCGCTGTTTCGGGTCGTCGGCCGGCAGCGGCTTGTGCACAATCTTCGATTTGCTCCTGGTCAGCTTGAGCACCTGCTCGGCCAGCTCGAGCATGGTGAACTCGCCGGGGTTGCCGAGGTTGACGGGCCCGACCGTCTCGGTCTGGTTCATCATCCGCACGAAGCCCTCGATGAGGTCGTCGACGTAGCAGAACGAGCGGGTTTGCAAGCCGTCGCCATACATGGTGATGTTCTCGCCCTTGAGCGCCTGCACGATGAAGTTGGAGACGACGCGGCCGTCGTTCGGGTGCATGCGGGGGCCGTAGGTGTTGAAAATGCGGACGACGCGGATATCGACCTTGTTCTCGCGGTGGTAGTCGAAGAAGAGCGTCTCGGCGCAGCGCTTGCCCTCGTCGTAGCACGAGCGGCGGCCGATGGGGTTGACGTTGCCCCAGTAGCTCTCGGGCTGCGGGTGCACGGCCGGGTCGCCGTAGATCTCGGAGGTGCTGGCCTGGAACACGCGGGCCTTCACGCGCTTGGCGAGGCCGAGGCAGTTGATCGAACCCATGACCGACGTCTTCGTGGTCTTGATGGGGTTGTACTGGTAGTGCGGCGGCGAGGCCGGGCAGGCGAGGTTGTAGATTTGCTCCACCTCGTATTTGAACGGGTCGATGATGTCGTGGCGGACGAATTCAAAGTTCGGGTTGCCGGCGAGATGCGCGATGTTCTCCTTGCTACCGGTGAACAGGTTGTCGAGGCACACGAGGTCGTGGCCATCGGCCAGCAGCCGGTCGCAAAGATGACTGCCGAGGAAACCAGCACCGCCTGTAACGAGGATTCTCATGAATTTACGATTTTGGATTTTCGATTGAGGGCCCGGATAGCTG
>DATFUQ010000121.1:0-23235 GCA_035260745.1 Lacunisphaera sp.
GCCCGCCAGCAATGCGGCGACCAGGTGCGTGCCGGCATTCAGCGCCAGTTGCCCGGTGCTGCTCCAGGTTTCCTCCTTCAGCCGCGGCGTGTGCTGGATGATGTAGAATGCCGCTGAGTCCAGGCAGACGAGCGTCAGAAATATCAGCACCCATATTGTCACCCCCGGTCTGGAGTAATCAAAGTCCTGCGGCTTTTCGGCTGTCGCCTTCGGGGCGAGCATCAGGCCGCTGGTCAGGCCCGCCAACGCGGCAGAAAAAGCGAGCAGCGCCTGGGTGTTCGCCGCGGCCTCGAAAACCACGGGCAGGTTGCAGAAGCCATAGGCCAGCCCGGTGCCCAGTCCGATGATCACGCCCAGTCGCTGGTCGCCCACGGCGCGGCGCAGCATGCTGGCCAGCGTCACGGTCGTCAGGCCCGTGCCCAGCCCGACGAAGAGCGCCGCCAGATAAAACACCGCCATGGCCGTCGCGGCCACCGACAGCCCGGCCGCCGCCGCGCAAAGGGCAAAGCCAGCCGTGAGAACACGCCGGCTGCGTTGCACTGAAAACATCCACGCCGCCGCCACGCTGCCGGTCATGCCGGCGAGACCCATCAAGCCCAGGACCGGCTTGACTGTGCCACCAGTCGCACCCGTCGCCGCCTGCAGGGTGTTTAGAAAACCCAACTGCGCGAAAATCAGGAAATACACATAGCTCGCCACCACCGCCATGATGGCGGCCCCGATGACTTTCCCGCCCGGCCGGTAATCCTGCTGTCCCATGCTTGTCGCTTATGACACATCAAGTTGCGCAGGCTGCGGCAAGCCACCAGAGGAAAATACTTGCACCGCCGCCCGGCCGCCGCCATCAAAACGCCCCTCGATCCCATGGTTCCCAATCATCACCACCACCACGTGAACTAGCCTTCCCCCCGCACGGGAAGGCCGGAAGCGCCTTGCCCGTGGCTGATGGATCCCATTTCCAAAACCCCGGCAGGTGCATCCGCCGGGGTTTTCCTTTGACCCCGTTCCCGCGCGTGAACGATCCACCCTTCCCTTTATTTCAACCTCACTTCCGCCATGCCCTCCACCACTCCCGCCAAAGACCGCCTTCGCCTCGCCCTGCAAAAGAGCGGCCGGCTCTCCGCCGACTCGCTCGACCTGCTCGCGCGTTGCGGCATCCGCGTGAAAATGCCCAAGGAGCGCCTCCTGCTCCACGCCGATAATTTCCCGGTGGATGTCCTCTTCGTCCGCGATGACGACATTCCCCAGCTCGTCATGGACGGCGTGTGCGACCTCGGGCTGGTCGGCACCAACGTCCTCGAGGAAGCCGCGCTCGAGCGCCGCACCAGCGGCAACGTCGGTGGCTATCTCGTCGAACGTCCGCTGGAATTCGGCGGCTGCCGCCTCGCCCTCGCCCTGCCCGAGGAGCGCGCCTACACCGGGCTGCGCGACCTGCAGGGCCTGCGCATCGCCACCTCCTATCCGCAATTGACAAAACGCTTTCTTGCCGAGCAAAAAATCTCCGCTGAGGTCGTCTATCTCAGCGGTTCGGTCGAGATCGCCCCGCGTCTCGGCCTGGCCGATGCCATCTGCGACCTCGTCGCCACCGGTTCCACCCTCGAGGCCAACAAGCTCCGCGCCGTCGAGACCGTGTTCAAGAGCACCGCCGTGCTCATCCGCAACACCCGCGAGTTCTCCGCGGAAAAAATCCACGCGCTGGAGATCCTGCTCCGCCGCATCGATGGCGTGCAACGCGCCGCCGAGGCCAAATACATCATGCTCCACGCCCCCAAGGCGTCCCTGGCGGAAATCAAGAAGCTCCTGCCGGGCTCGGAAAACCCCACTATCCTGCCACTCGCCGGGGACGACACCCGCGTCGCGCTCCACGCGGTCTGCTCGGAGGCGGTCTTCTGGGAAACCATGGAGTCGCTTAAGAAAGCCGGTGCCAGCAGCATCCTCGTGCTGCCCATCGAGAAAATGATGCTCTGACCACCATGAAGCTCCTGGTCTGGAAAAAACTCTCCGCGCCCGCCCGGGCCGCCGCGCTCCGCCGCCCGGCCCAGTCGGCACAGCCGCGAGTTGCCGCGGCCGTGCGGACGATCATCGCCGCCGTCCGTCATGAGGGCGATGCTGCGTTGCGCCGTCTGACCAAAAAGTTCGACGAGGTCGCCTTGCGTTCGTTGCGTGTAACACCGGCCGAGCTGGCCGCGGCCGGGGCCAAACTGTCGCGGGCCGACAAGGCCGCGCTCCGCACCGCCTATCGCAACATTCGCACCTTCCACGCCGCCCAACGCCCTGTCGGTCTGCGCGTCGAGACCTCACCGGGCATCGTCTGTGAGAAAACCACGCGGCCCATCGGCCGGGTCGGCCTTTACGTTCCGGGTGGCAGCGCGCCGCTGCCTTCCACGGCACTGATGCTCGGCGTGCCGTCACAGCTTGCGGGCAACCCCGTTCGCGTGCTCTGCACTCCGCCGGACCGAACCGGCGGCATCAACCCGTGGATTCTCTGTGCGGCCAAACTCTGCGGCATCACCGAAATCTATAAAATCGGCGGCGCGCAGGCCATCGCAGCCATGGCCTGCGGCACGGCCAGTGTGCCGAAATGCGACAAGCTCTTCGGCCCCGGCAATGCGTTCGTCACAGAAGCCAAGTTGCAGGTCTCCCGCGACGCGGGCGGCGCAGCTTTCGACCTGCCGGCCGGTCCGTCCGAGGTGCTGGTCATCGCAGATAATCGCGCCAATCCCACGTTCGTTGCCGCCGACCTGCTTTCCCAAGCGGAGCATGGCGCGGACTCGCAAGTGGTGCTGGTCGCGTTCTCGAAAAATTTCGCCCGCCGCGTCCTCGTGCAGCTGGAAAAGCAGCTCGCCGGGCTGCCTCGCTCGGCCATTGCCCGCCGCGCACTGTCGCGCAGCCGGGTTTTTCTCGCGGCGAACCGCGCTGAGGCGGTCGAGATCGCCAATCGCTACGCCCCCGAGCACCTCATCCTGCAAGTCGCCCGGCCGCGCGAAATGCTCGCCGGCATCAGCACGGCTGGCTCGGTTTTTCTCGGCGACCTGACGCCCGAGTCGCTCGGCGATTACGCCAGTGGCACCAATCACGTTTTGCCGACCTACGGCTGGGCTCGTGCCTGCAGTGGACTCGGGCTCGCTGATTTTCAGCGTTCTATGACCGTGCAGACCGCCAGCCGCGTCGGCTTGCAAAAACTCGGCCCGGTGGTCGAACGCCTCGCCCTGGCCGAGGGGCTGGCCGCGCACCAGCGCGCTGTGCGTATTCGCTTGGAGAACATTTCCCGATGAACGCCGCCGATTCCGTCCTCAAGCTGGTTCGCCCCGACATCCTGGCACTCACCGCTTATAGCTCCGCGCGCAAGGAGTCCAAGGGCGGCCGCGTGTGGCTTGACGCCAACGAGAATCCCGAGACGCCATCGGTGCGCCAGCCCTTGTTCAACCGCTACCCCGAGCCGCAGCCGGTTGCGCTCGTCGCGCAACTTTCCGCGCTCTACGGCGTCGCGCCCGCGCAAGTGCTGGTAACACGCGGTTCGGACGAAGGCATCGACCTCCTGTTGCGCACCTTCTGCCGCGCCGGACAGGACGCTATTCTCATCACGCCGCCGACTTACGGGATGTATGCCGTCGCCGCCGGCATCCAGGACGCGCGCACCGTCATGGTGCCGCTGGTTCGCGAGCGGAACTTCGCGCTCGATGTCGACGCCGTGCTCCAGGCCATGACGCCGGAAGTGAAACTCGTTTTCCTCTGCTCGCCGAACAATCCGACCGGCAGCCTGCTCGACCGGGCTGCAGTGCTGTCGCTCGTCCGCTCGCTTGCTGGCCACGCGGTTGTGGCGGTCGACGAAGCCTATGTGGATTTCTCTGGCCAGCCGAGCCTCGCGGCCGAGGTTGCGTCAAATCCCAACCTGATCGTGCTGCGCACGCTCTCCAAGGCCTATGGCCTCGCTGGGGTACGTGTCGGCACGACCATCGCCGATCCGGCCGTGATCGCGGTGCTGCAAAAGGTCATTGCTCCCTACCCGGTGCCCGTGCCCGTGCTGCAGGCCGCACTCTCCGCACTCACGCCCGCCGGACTGGCTGCCGCGCGCGCTTCGGTTGCCACTCTGGTGACTGAGCGTGCCCGCCTGGCCGCAGCGCTCACCAAGCTGCCCACGGTCAGGCGTGTTTGGCCGAGTGACACCAATTACCTGCTCGTCGAGGTCGCTGACGCTGCCCGCGCGATGGCCGCCGGCCGGACCGTGGGCGTCATCTGGCGTGACCGCAGTAAGGATGTTTCCAATTGCATTCGCATCACCGTCGGCACCGCCGAGGAAAACAACGCCACCCTGGAGGTCTTGTCCCGTGTCTAAAAAAATCCTGTTCATCGATCGCGACGGCACGCTCATCACCGAGCCGTTTGACAAGCAAATCGACCGCCTTGACAAGTTCGCGCTCGAGCCCGACGCCATTCCCGCGTTGCTCCGCCTGCGCGACGCGGGCTGGACTTTTGTCATGGTCACCAACCAGGACGGTCTAGGCACGCCGAGTTTTCGCGAAGAGGAATTCAAGCCGCTGCAAAAACTGCTGCTCGACATTCTCGCCTCGCAGGGCATCGCGTTCGAGGCCGTGCGGGTGTGTCCGCATACCGCCGCCGACGGATGCGACTGTCGCAAGCCCAAGACGGGCTTGCTCGCCGACTACGTGAAGGCCACCGACTGGTCGCGCGAATGGTCCGCCGTCATCGGCGACCGCGAGACCGATGTGCAACTGGCGCAGAATCTCGGCGTGCGCGGGCTCCGCTACGATCGGAAGACCTTGGGTTGGGCGGAAATCGCCCGCTTGCTCGTTGATGCGCCACGACGTGCGACCGTCGTGCGCAACACCAAGGAGACCAAAATTACCGTCGCGGTGGACCTGGACCAGGCTGCGCCGGCGCAACTGGCTACCGGCATCGGCTTTTTCGACCATATGCTGGAGCAGATCGCGAAGAACGCCGGCATCGGCCTCACCATCAAGTGCGAGGGCGACCTTGAGATCGACGAGCACCACACGGTCGAGGACGTGGGCCTCGCCCTCGGCACCGCGCTCAAGCAAGCCATCGGCGACAAGCGCGGCATCGGCCGCTACGGCTTCGTGCTGCCGATGGATGAGGCGCAGGCGCAGGTAGCGCTCGACCTTAGCGGCCGGGCCTACTTCGTCTTCGAGGGCAAGTTCTCGCGCGACATTGTCGGCGAGCTGCCAACCGAGCTCGTGCCCCATTTCTTCCGTTCACTGAGCGACGCGCTCGCCGCGACGCTGCAAATGAGCGTCAAGGGCGAGAACACGCACCACATGGTCGAGACGCTCTTCAAGGGCTTCGGTCGCGCACTGCGCCCCGCCATCGCGCGCGGCGCGGGCAGTGAAATTCCCAGCACCAAGGGAGTGCTCTGATGCTGGCGATTGTGGACAGCGGCGGCGCCAACATCTCCTCGGTGCGTTTCGCCCTGGAGCGGCTTGGCGTGCGCAGCGAACTCACGGCGGATCCCGCGGTCATCCGCGCCGCCGAGCGCGTGATCCTCCCCGGCGTCGGTTCCGCCGTTGAGGGAATGAAACGGCTGCACGCCAAGGGACTCGTTGACTGCGTCCGCGGCCTGACCCAGCCCGTGCTCGGGATCTGCCTCGGCATGCAGCTTTTCTTCGAGTCTTCAGAGGAAGGCCCGACCGAAACACTCGGATTGATTCCCGGCCGCGTGGCTCTGCTGCCCGATTCTCCCGGCATCCAGGTGCCGCACATGGGCTGGAACAACATCCTGACGGGCAAAACCGTCGCGTTGCTGGACGGCATCGCCCTGGACGCGCGTTTCTACTTTGTGCACAGCTACGCCGGCCCCGTGAACCCGTTCACGCTCGCCAGCTGCGACCACGGCACGCCTTTTGCCGCCATGGTGCAGCGTGGCAATTTTTCCGGCGTCCAGTTTCACCCGGAGCGCTCCGGAGCAGCCGGCGCCCGCCTGCTCCAGAACTTCGTGGAGGGCCGCGCATGAAGCGCTCACCAACACGGTCTGGTCTTCGGATTAATCCGTCCTACTGCGCATGATAATCTACCCCGCCATCGACTTGCGCGGCGGACGCATCGTACGCCTCACCGAAGGGAAGTTTGACCAGGAGAAATCCTACGGCGACGATCCGCTCGCCGTGGCGAGGCAGTTTGCCGCGGCTGGCGCCGCGTGGCTGCATGTCGTGGACCTCGACGGCGCCAAGGATCCCGCCAGGCGCCAGACCGCGCTCGTGGAAAAACTCGCCCGCGAAAGCGGGCTCAAGGTGCAGACCGGCGGCGGCATTCGTGACGAGGCGCAGATCATGGCTTTGCTCGCCGCGGGCGCGCAGCGCGTGATCATCGGCAGCCGCGCGGTGAAACAACCGGAGCTGGTCCGTGGCTGGCTGAAAAAATTCGGCGCGGAGCGCATTATCCTCGCGCCTGATGTGCGGCTTGACGAATTCGGCACGCCGCGCGTTGCCGCCGCCGGCTGGCAGGAAAGCACGGGCATCGCGCTGGATGACTTCCTCAACGGCTACCTGACCGCCGGGTTGATCCACATCCTCTGCACCGACATCAGCCGCGACGGCAAACTGACCGGCCCGAACACCGCTCTCTATGCGCAGCTCGTGAAAAAGTTCCCCGGATTGCAGATCCAGGCCTCGGGCGGCGTGGCTTCGCTGGCCGACCTGCCCCCGTTGCGGGCCGCCGGCGTGGCCGGTGTCATTGTCGGCCGCGCCCTCTACGAGAAAAAATTCACCCTGCAGGAGGCCCTCGCATGCTAGCCCGCCGCATTATCCCCTGCCTCGACGTCCGCGACGGCCAGGTCGTCAAGGGCACGCAGTTCCGCGACCACGAGGTCGTGGGCGACATCATTGCGCTGGCCCAACGCTACCGCGACGCAGGCGCCGACGAGCTGGTGTTCTACGACATCACCGCCAGCAGTGACGGCCGCACGGTCTCGACCGACTGGGTGACGCGGGTCGCCCGGGTGCTCGACATCCCCTTCTGCGTGGCCGGTGGCATCCGCTCGCTCGGGGAGGCGCGCCGCATCCTGCACGCGGGCGCCGACAAGATTTCGATCAACTCACCCGCGTTGGAAAATCCCGCGCTCATCACCGAGCTGGCCACCGAGTTTGGCTCGCAGTGCATCGTGGTCGGCATCGACAGCCGCCAGGAAGCCGGCGGCTACCTGGTGAAGCAATACACCGGCGACCCGGACAAGACCCGCGCCACCCGCTGGCGGACCATCGACTGGGCGCGCGAGGCACAAAAGCTAGGCGCCGGCGAGGTGGTCCTGAATTGCATGAATCAAGACGGCATGCGCCAGGGCTACGATCTCGCCCAGCTCAAGCTGGTGCGTGCCCTGCTGACCATTCCACTGGTGGCCTCGGGCGGCGCCGGCGCGCCCGAACACTTCCGCGATGTGTTCCGCGAAGCCGGCGTGGACGGCGCGCTGGCCGCTTCGGTTTTTCACAAGGACACCATCAAAATTCCCGCTCTCAAAAAACAACTCATCGCCGACGGCATCTCCATCCGCCCATGAAATTACCCAAAATTGCCTGGAAGAAAAACTCCGGCCTCGTGCCGGCCATCGTGCAGGACGCCGCCACGCTGCAGGTGCTCATGCTCGGCTACATGAACGCCGCGGCCTTGAAAAAAACCATGCGCACCAAGCGCGTCACCTTCTTCAGCCGCAGCAAGCAGCGGCTCTGGACCAAGGGCGAAACGTCCAGGAACTTCCTGCACCTGGTTAGCATCACCGTGGATTGCGACAATGATACGCTGCTCGTCACCGCGCGGCCTGACGGCCCGACCTGCCATCGCGGCACACCGAGCTGTTTCGGCAATGACGGCGCCACCGGCGTCGGTTTTCTTGCGCACCTCGAGCAGGTCGTGTCTGTCCGGCTGAAAAACGGAGACAAAAAAAGTTACACCGTGCGGCTCGCCAAGGAGGGGGTGGCCCGCGTGGCGCAGAAGGTCGGCGAGGAAGGCGTCGAGACGGCGCTAGCCGCCCTGCGCCCGAACAACAAGGAGTTCGCCGGCGAGGCCGCCGACCTGCTCTACCACTTGATCGTGCTGCTGCGCGTGAAGAAGATGTCGCTCGCCGAAGCCATCGCCGTGCTGGAAAAACGGCACGCGCCCCAAAGCTGAACTGCTAGGGGCGGGTGTTCTTCGCCACGAGGCCAAAGAGCTGCGCTTCCATGGACTCGCCGGGCGTAGTCGCCGGACCAGCGTCGGCGCGCAGTCCCGTCGGGCGCATCCGCAACATTTTCAAATCACCGGTGTGATAATTGTGACACTGCTGGCAGCTGTCGCCGGCCATTGTCGGCTGGTGGCAGGTGGCGCAGGTGTTCTTGGAGAGCGGGGCGAAACTGCTGTGGAAGACCGCCGGATCCCGGTTGGCCCCAAAGGCACCGGCGTAGTCGGCGTGGTTGTCGAGCACATGGCAGATGCTGCAACCCTGTTCTCCCATCAGGCTGAAATGCGCGGCGTGCTTGAATGTGGTGAACTCGCGCCGGTCCGGCTGCGGGCGGGCGGGCAGCCAGTTGACGGTGGTGGTGTTCCCGATCCGGTCGACCGTGTGGCACTTCATGCAAACCCCCGGCGCATGGTCCGCGGCGAGCTGGGTGAAAATCGCCTGCGCCGCCGGCGACGCATCATTGGCCGTGGCATCGAGCCAGGCGGTGAGGAACGAATCCGCGTGGCCTCCGGGCCGGTAATAAAGCGTGTAGTTTTCGTCCCGCCGATACCACCCGCCCTCGGCCACCCGCGCCTCGGCGTCATCGAGCTCCAGGGTGGCGGGCGGGCGCAAGACCGGCGCAGCCGCCGGCCCTGGTTCGGCTGTGCTTTCGGCGAGCAGATCGTCGGACGCCGGCGACTTGGCGGTGGGCGGAGCGGCCGGGCCGGGGCTGACATCGCGTATGTTCCCGGCCGGCGGACGCCCCGGTTTTTCGCCGCGGCGAAAAGCGGCGACTTCGACCAGCAGGTTGGGCAGCCAGGCCTGCTGGGCGGCGAGCAGGCCGTCGGCGGAAAACTGGCCGGTGCGCCGGGCTGACAGGGTCTGCCCTGCTGCGGGCGGACCGAGGCGGCGGAGAATCGCCTGCTGCCCCTGGGTCGCCAGATCGGCGAGCAGGCTTTTCACGCACCATAAAAGCCGGCCCGCCGCGGCCTTTTGCGCCGGGGTCGCGGCTGAGAGATCGGCGAGGTTCGCCGGCCCGAGGTCCCGCAGGGCGGCGCGCGCAGCCGCATCGCCCTCCAGCATCCAGCGCATGAACGGGGTGAGTCCGCCCTCGCTGTAGGCGGGCCATTCGCCGGTCGCCGTGCCGGCGGCCGCGAGGGCCGCGACATCGAACCCGGGCAGGCGGAGGAACACGAGGCCTTTGGCGCCCGCCCGGCCCTCGCCTTCAATCTGCCCGGCGTGGCATTTGGCGCAGGTCTGCTCAAAATTGCGGACGAGCATCTGGCGTCCGTCTACGGCGGGTTCGTGGCAGGTGGCGCAGGAGGCCGGCGCGGCCTCCGCGCCGCGCGGATCGGAGAAATGTTTCTGCCAGTGGGAGACGTGGTCGAACTGCAGCCGGGTCCGGCGCGCATAGGGATAGTTCGTGAACTCCGGATGCCCCGAAGCAAAACTGGCAAACTGCGCCTGGTGGCAGATCTGGCACTGCTGGTCGCTCAGGCGCTTGAGATCAATATCGCGGCCGTGGTGCTCCTGGTGGCAGGAAGCGCAAGCCAGGTCGGTCGGACCGCCGGGCAGCAGCATGTGCACCGCGGCCAGCGCCAGCGGGCGGGTGTCGGAGCCGGTTTTCGTTTCGTGCACGAGGGCCGCGAGCTGGGCGCCGGTCGCACCGTGCGGCGAATTGCCCTGCGGGCCAAGATCATGGCACTTGAGGCAAAGTTGGTCGTGCGCCAGCTGCCGTTCGGCCTGGGCCGCGGCTGTGAACGCAAACGCCCCCGACTCAAGATGGCAGTCGGCGCAGCGTTGGGCCGACATGGCGTGCTGGGGGGTCAGCGGGCCGGGGTTGGACCATTGGACGCGGTTCCGCCCCCACAAGGCCAGCACGACCAGACCGAGGGCAAAACAGGTCGTCAGCCAGGTCAGCCGGCCGCGCTGGGCGCGCAAACTGCGTTGCGGCCAGCAGGGCGGCACCGGACAGCCGCAGGATCCGTCGGGCAGCGGCCCCGGCTCGCAAGCGGCGCCGAGGGAGATCGCCCGTGTGCAGACCCACCGGTCGCCTTTTTTTGCCGGCAGGCACTGGCTGGTGGCGCGGCACTCGCCCTTGGCGCCGGGGCCGAACACACAGGGACAGCCCTCCGCCGCGCGACCACAGATCCATTCGTCCTGCGGCCGGTCGTAAAGCTTGCGGTTGTAGATGATGCTCTGCAGCAGGCGGCGCATGGGGCGGAGGAGGAGGGCTACCGGTGAGAATATTGGAGGACCAGCCAGATGTGGGCGGCCGTGAACACGAGCAGGGCGAACGTCAGCGGGATGTGCACAAAAAGCCAGAGCTTGAGCAGGCGCTGGCCGGCCAGCTGGCTGTCCAGATTGCGCTTCGCCTCGATCAATTCCGCGAGCTGGTCGGCGATGGCGATTTCGCGGCTGTTCAGGAAGCGGCGCAAGGCCGCGAGCTCAAGATTGACCCGGTGGTGCCCGGCATCGCCGCCCGCCAGTGGCGCCAGCAACGCCGGCACATGCGCGAAGTAACCGGCGAGCACCCGCACGTAGAAATCGGCCAGGGTGGTGGATTGCGTCTCGGCCTCCGCCTGGCGCACAATCTCCTTTACCTCCGTCACCATCCGGTGACGCAAAAGGGGAATCCGCTCGTAGACCAGGCTCTCGCCCGAGCGCGTGAGGCGCGGCGGCAGCCAGCGGCTCAGCCAGAGGCCGAACACGCCGCTTTCGGCCACGAAAAAAAAGATGAGGGCCAGCGGAAATTCAACCGGCCCATCCGGCAGCCGGGCGCCGATGTGCAGCAAAAAAACGAAGCAGGCGAGCCAGCCCAGGTAGATGTGGGCCTGCAGCCAGCGGCTCGCGCTGAGCAGCGGGATAAACGGCAGTTTCTTCCGGGCGTTGAAAAAAGTCAGCCCCAGCAGCAGGACCAGGAGCAGCCAGCCGGAATACATTGCCACCGGCCGCAGGGCGATCCGGCCGAGTTGCCAGGCCACCGCCAGCCCGCCGGCCAGGGCCACGGTGGTCAGGGACAGGCTCAGGCGGCGCGTGAGAAATGATTTCATCTTTGCAACCATGCCGTCAGGGCGTCCACCTGCCGCATGTCGGCCCGGAGCAGGGCGTCGTGCGGACAGGCGCTCACGCAGGCCGGGCCGCCCGGCTGGTCGATGCACAGGTCACACTTGGTGGCGCGGCGCACGGGCGCGCCGGTTTCCTCCGTCACGATGGGCAGACCCTCGTCATCGCGCAGCGCGACCATCTGGATGGTGCCATAGGGACAGCTTTGGGCGCAAATGCTGCAACCGATGCAGGTGTCGGGGTTGATGCCCACCTGCCCATCGGCACTCTCCCGGTAAATGGCGCCGGTCGGGCAGCCGATCATGCAGACCGGATCGACACAATGCATGCAGGCGCTGGCCACCATCACGCCGCCGGCCTCGGGTCCCTGGCGGATGAAGCGGGGGTTGTTGTCGTGGGTGGCGGCACATGCCCGGACACAATCATCGCAGCGCGTGCAGCGATCCAAGTCGATCAACATGGTCGCGCGGCCGTTGATGAAACGCTGGGCCACGATGAACTCGAGGAAACTGTCCCCGCCGTGCTCGTGCATGGCCGCCACGGCCGGCGCCGGTTCCGGGGCCAGCGTGAGCGAGGCCAGCTGTTCCGGGGTCAGTCCGGGCAGGACGTGCTCCTCCAGCACGGCGGTGGGGATGAAAAGCAGATCCACATAGCCGAGAGCCCGGAGGCTGTTGCGCAACGGCACGTGCTGTCCCCGCCAGCCGGTGACGATCTCGCGCAACCCGAAAGCCTGGCCCTTGCCCAGGTAGCTGTCGGTGCGCTCCCCGTGATTATAGCGACTGCTCACGCGGGCAAATCCGCTGCGCACAAGGAGCAGGCCGTTGGGGTAATCCCCTTCGCGCGCAATCACCGGTTCCTGCTCCAGCCGCTCGCGCTCGCCGGCCTTGTGCGCGCGGTGGTAGGCGCTGTGCCAGTCGAATTCTCCGAAGGTCTCAAACTTGGTCGCGTCGGCGATCAACTGCAAGGTTGGTTCGGGCAGATTCCACAACAGGGGGGTTTCCGCCAGGTGGCGCAGGAGGCTGCGCTCGCGGTAACGGCGATCGATCTCTGTCTTCCATTCCGGCGCGTAAGTGCGGATCTCGCGCAGGCCCTGCCAGCGGATTTCCAGCAGCTGCGCCTCGCGCGCCGCCACGACCGTCGTGGTGCGGGGCGTGCGGCCAATCGCGGCGATTTCACCGAACAGTTCGCCGGCCTGGAGCAGGACGGTGCGGTCGGGGTCGAGCACCCCGGGCACGTCCTGCAGAAAAATGCTCGGCTCACCGCTCCGGCCGATCCCGAGGCCGGGGGGGGCGCCGCGGGCCGTGGATTGCTCGGGATACTGGGATCGGTGCCACCAGCGCTTGACGCTGCCCCAGACCGATGGCCGCACCTGTTGCCGGCGGCCCAGGAGTTCAGCCGGCGGTTCCTTGAGCAGGATCCGCACGGCACCCGTCAGAATGATGAACGCCGAGTGGCCGTAATCACCCCGCCGCACGATGATTTCGCCCGGCAAAAAACGGCGGATCCGCGCGTCGTTTTTCAGGATGCCCCGGAGCGAAATGGACGCGGGAAACCGCTCGAGGCGCGTCGTGGCAAAAAGCGGATGCGCAAGCACGAGATCCACGTCCGCCTCGGTCATTTCCTGGCTGAAGGGGGTGTCCCAGCGTTCGGGTTCCGCCTGTCGCGTGGCTTGGGTAAAGGGCGCGAGGGAGCCCGGAAGAATCGTGGGGCGGCTTGCCGTTTTAGCCATGACGAGTGTCTGGTCCGGGGATTACGGTGCGCCAGCCACTTGGTAGGGCTTGCCCTGGTAGTGCTCGGGGCCGGGCAGGAGCGGGTCGATCGCCGCCAGTTGCTCTCCGGTCACCCGGGCGGCAAACTCGCGTCCGAGCCCGGAAATGCGATCGGCCGCCGCGTTGAGCTCGGCCGCATTGTTCAGGCGCAGGCCGGTCCCGCGGGCGACGGCGACAATTGCCGCCAGCTCGGGGGTGGGGGCGAGCGCCTGGATTTTTTCCAACAGCTTGCGCGCAGCGTCTGCGCGGCGGGCGAGGGTCACGCCAAATTCGGCTTTTTCCGTGGCGTGGCTCACGGCGCGGAAACTGAACTCCGTGTCCAAAATGCAACCCAGGACAAAGAGCAGACGCTTGTGCTCGGGGGTTGCCTCCGGGTTGGCCTTGTTGCCGGTGTGCAGAATGGTGTGCCGGACCTCGCCTTGGGACCAGGTGAGCAGGTTGAACCCGGGACTGGCCGGGACGTGGCCGCCGACGTTGGTGAGTTTTTCGTCGGTCAGGACGTGGCAGCTGTAGCAGCTGGCTCCCAGCGCATAAAGATTGTCCTGCCGGATCATGCCGTCGGCCATGGCGCGGGTCAGCCGGGCGGTGCGGTGCTCGGCTGATTCGGTCGCCTTGGTCATGCCTTTGCCATAATCACCGTGGCCTTGGACCCAGTCCTTGGCCGCGCCGTGACAGGACTCGCACGCAATGCCGGAGACCACCTGGTATTCATTGTCCACCAACTTGCCCAGATAATGGCATTCGAGGCACTGCCGCTCAGCCTTGATCCGGCCCAAGCCCAGCTTGGCGAGCATGGCGCCCGTTTCGGGGCGCCGGTGCAACTCGTTGAGCGTCTTGAAATGCACGGTCAGTTTCCAGACCTCGATTTCCTGGGCATGACATTCGGCGCACGACTCGGGCCCGCTCACCTTGTCCGCGAGCGGCGCGGCCGCGGCGGGAAGAGCCAGGGCCAGCACCAGGCTTGGGAACAAAACCCCGGGTCTGATTCTCATCAAATGCATCACGCGGATTTACGGGAGAGGCGAATGCTGCCTGGACGAGAAGAGGTGGGCATTGACGCGCTTAAGTGGAGGAGGGATTAATTGCAGCGCCTCTGCGCGAAGATTGTGGCAGGAAAATTCAGCGCAAGCTGAAACTCCGCCACATTCCGTTTGTCAGGGGCCCGGAAATGCTTGATAAAACCGGTGCGGCCGCCTGTTGCACCGCCGCCGTCACCCAGGACCCCTCCCATGATCGGAAATTTTTCTTCGGGATTTATCCCCCACCCGGCCGCCCCGGGTTCCACCGGACGATCCGGCTGAAATCCCCGCCCGCTTCCGCCCATGCTTTGGACTTATCTTGGTGCCGCCATTCTGCTGCTGGTCGTCGGCCTGTTGGGCCTGAGCCTGCTGGCCGCCCTCCGGCGGGTGCAGGCGGACACCCGGCAGCAGGCGCTTGATCTCTCCCGTTTCAAAGAGGAACTTGCCATCCTGCGGGAGAGACGCCGCAAGCTGGCCCAGGAGCCGCTGCCGTGGAATGGATTTCGCAAATTCGTCGTCAACCGCAAGGTGGTGGAGAACTCCCAAGTCAGTTCCTTCCACCTGACGCCCCACGACGCCAAGCCGCTGCCTGCTTTCAAGCCCGGCCAGTATGTCACCTTCCGTCTGCCCGGCACGCATCAGGGCGGCCAGCTCATCCGCTGCTACAGCCTCAGCGATCATCCACAGCAGGCGCATTATCGCGTCACGATCAAGCGCGCCGGCGCGCCCGCCGCCGGCGCCGCGCCCGCCGGGCTCAGCTCCGGCATTTTTCACGACCAGATCCGGGAGGGAGACATCCTCGACCTGCGCGCCCCCTTGGGTAATTTTACCCTCGAGCCCACCGATCCGGAGCCGGTGGTGCTGATCGGCTGCGGAATCGGCATCACGCCGGTCTTCAGCATGCTGGCCACGCTCGTTCACCAAAAAAGCCGGCGGACGGTTTGGTTTTTCCACGGCCTGCGCAATCGCCACGAGCATCTGTTCAAGGAGGAATTCACCGCCTTTGCGCGGGACAACCCGCATATCCATCTCCGCATCTGCTACTCGCAGCCGGGCGAGGAGGACAAGCTGGGCGAGGATTATCATGTCCACGGCCGGGTGACGATTGATCTGCTCCGGCGGGAACTGCCCTCCAATAATTTTCGTTTCTACTACTGCGGCCCGGGGCCGATGATGGAAGAGCTGACCAACGGCCTCAAACTTTGGGGGGTGCCCGACTCGCATATGCATTTCGAGGCGTTCGGCCCGTTGAGCGTGAAACGTGTCAGCCATGCCACCGTCGCCGTGGAGTCCGCGGCCGTCGCCCGCCCCCTGGTCACCTTTCGCAAGAGCGGCACCGCCCTGCCGTGGGATGGAGCCCACGCCACCTTGCTGGATCTCGCCGAGCACGCTGGAATCGTGATCGCCTCGGGCTGCCGGGCCGGCAACTGCGGCACCTGCGTTGTCGCGATGCAAGCAGGCGAAGTCTCCTACATTCAGCCGCCGGGCAGTCCGCCCGAGGCGCGCACCTGCCTCACCTGTATCGCCCAGCCCAAGGGGGATATCGTGCTTGATGCCTAGGCCCTGCCGGTCAAGGGGGGCGCCGGAGCATGGCCGTGAGCGCGAAAATTATTTTTTCTCCGCCGCCGGGGCGATCGACACGCGGATCATCCCGCGCCATTCTTGGGCGGAATAGTCCACCGCCTTGTCCTCGGGGTATTGGTGGTCGAGCGCTTCCTTCACGCCCGGGCGGAAAGTTTTCGGGTCGCCATGGCAGGCCAGGCAGGCTTGGGACGCGGCAATCGGGCGGTAAACGCGCCACTCCACCAGCTTCCCGGTCTGCTCGATCCGCTGCACCAGCAGCTTGTCCGGCGATTCGTCGGCCATCAGCTGTTTGTGAATCTTGTCGAGGGCTGCCATATCGGCGCCGTCCGGCGCATTGTTTGGGTCGCGCAACATCAGGCTCGTGCGTTTGATGGCCGTGATCGTCGGCTGGCCGGCCACGGGCTTCGGCAATTCCATTCCCTTGAGGTGCATGATGCTGACCGCAAGGCTGGTCTCCTTCGTGGCGAGCTCATGTTTGACCTCGTCGATCAGCATGCCGCCGATCTGAGCGATGGTTTTGGTGCCTAGCTGGGCGATTTTGTCGGCAGCCGGGTCGGCGCTGTCGACGAACGTGTAAATAGCACCGTCGAGCTTGGCGCCGCTGGGCACGGTCTCAGCGTCGAAGTAGGTAATCTTGGTCGGCGCGGTCGGCGGCGCTTTGTCGGCGGCGGACAAACCCACCAGCAGCAGCCCGCCGGAAAGAACACTGAGCACAGAGTATTTCGTCACCTTCATTGCGTGAACTCCAACCTGACGGGAAAATAATGCAAGCCTGCAAGAATTGCCGCCCTCGGGTAATAGGGCATTTTTATGCCCCCGGCATCGGTTTCGGGACCGGCCGGAGGACCGGCCGGAGGACCGGCCGGAGGACCGGCCGAACGGGCCGGGGCAACACGGGGGTTGAAACCGCCGCCGCGTTGCGCACCGTGTGGTGCATCCGTTGTGATGCCTGTGTTTCGCCTTATTTCGCTGGTGTGGGTGCTGGGCTGGGTGTCGGCCCTGGCCGCGCCCAAGGAATCCGGCCCGCGCGCCGGCCGCTGGGCGCACGAGGATTTTGCGCAGAAGCCCGACAGCCGGGTCGTCTGGGGCCGGCTGGATAACGGCTTTCGTTATGCCTTGCTGCCGCACCACGGGGCGCCCGGGCGCGTGGCCATGAAACTCATCGTGCTGACCGGCTCGGTGGACGAGCGGCCCGACGAGCTGGGCATCGCCCATTTCATCGAGCACATGGCCTTTCACGGCACGCGGGAAATGAACGAGTCCGCGATGCTTTCCCTGTTCCGCCGGGCCGGCCTCGAATACGGCAGTGACGTGAACGCCACCACGACGTTCGACTTCACGGCCTACAGCCTTGATTTCAGCGCCAACTCCCCGGCGCTGCTCGCCGAGGGTGTGCGGTGGTTCCGGGGCGTGGGCGACGGCGTCACCTTCAATGCCGAGGACATCGACCGCGAGCGGCGGGTTATTCTGGCCGAGAAGCGCAACCGAGACAGCCTGGCCGACCGGCAGATGCAGGCGTCCTTGCCGGTCCTGTTTCGCGGGCTGCCCTTCACGGAGCACGTGCCCATCGGCACCGACCAGTCCGTGCGCACCCTGCGGCGGGAGCAATTCCTCGATTTCTACCGGCGCGGCTACCGGCCCGACCTGATGGTGTTCGTGGTCGCGGGCGACATCAACCCGGTGGAAATGGAGGCGCTGGTGCGCGGCGAGTTCGGCCGGCTCGTGCGGCCGGCCACGCCCATACCCGTCCGCGCCGAGGGCCGCCCGGATGTGAAAGGGCTGCGGGCCGGCGTGCTGCGCATCACGGGTGTCGGTGCGGCTGAGATCATGGTCGCCAGCGTGGCGCCGCTGCCGGCGCAGCCGGATGCGCACAAGGCCGCGGTCGAGGCGCAGCGGCGCGAGTTTGTGATGGGATTGTTCGCCAACCGGCTGCGCTTCATCCTGCCGGGACTCAGCGACCAGCAGGCAGACCACCGCCCCCTGCTGCGCTACGACGCGGCGACGGCCACCGTGCGCGTCGAGGGCAAGGCCTGGGCCGACGGGTTGCTGGGGCTGGATCTCGCCGTGCGGGAGACGCTGCGCCGCGGGTTCGAGCCGACGGAAATCGAGCCCCTGCGTCAGCACCAGCTGGATCTCGCCGCGCACCTGGCCGAGCAGGCGCCCGTGATGGATCCGGTCGAGCTGTGTAACGCGCTGCTCGATTCCATCACCACGCACACGGTGTTTGCGGGGCCGGGGACGGAATACGAGTGGATGCGGGACTGGCTGCAAAAACTGACCGGCGCGGAGGTCAACCAGACCTTCCGCAGCCTGTGGAATCCAAAGGCGATGGCGTTTTTTGTCAGCGGCGATGTCGGCCTGCAGCTGGACGCCGCCGCGATTTTAAAGACCGTGCAACGGCACCGGCGCGGTGAACTGCCCTACCTGCTGCCGACGACGCCGAAGGACCTGGTGTTCAAACTCAACCAGCCCGGCCCGGCCACGACCGTGGCCGAGCGCCGCGAGGTGCCGGAACTCGGCGCCCGGCTGATGCGCCTGGGCAACAACGTGCGGCTGAATTTCGTGCCCAACCGGCAGGAGCCCGGCATCGTGCGCGCCATCGTGCGGGTCGGATCGGGCCTGCTCGCCATGCCCGGCCGCAAACCGGCCCTGAAGGAATTCGGCCTGAACACGCTGCTGGGCAGCGGCACGGTCTATTACCAGACCGACCAGATTGCGCAGATCATCGAGCGGCGGTTTCTCGAATTCAGCCTCGACGTGGCCGACAACGACGCCTTCACCTTCCGCGGCGCCATGGGGGCCGAAAATCTTGAGACCTTCCTCGGATTGACGACGGAATTCCTGCGGCAGCCGAGGTTCAACGCCTACGCGCACGAGGATGAACGGGCCCGCGCTTACATGAGCCGCGCGTCGGGCGGAACCGGCATGGGGCAGGGCCGGCGCGAGATGATGGATTATCTGTTCAAAGGCGATGCCCGCTTCATGTCCGGCATGCCGCTCGACTACATCTCGCTGGGCGTGGCCGATGTGCGCCGCTGGATGGAGGAGCCGCTCACCAGCGGCTATGTCGAGGTGACCATCGTCGGCGATGTGCCGGAAGAGGCCGCCAGCGCCATCATGGCCGGCACCCTGGGCACGCTGGCTCCGCGCGCAGCGGAGAAGATCCTGGCCGAGCCGCCCGCGCCGGTGCAGATGACCGCGCCGGCCGGCTTCCAACGCATCGAGTTCGTCGGGGAACTCAACGTCGGGATGGTGCTCGGCAACTGGCCGGTGGCGGGAAAACTGGACGCCCGCGCCCAGGCCGCGCTGCAGGTGCTGGGGAAAATCCTCGAGCTGCGGGTGCGGGACGAGACGCGCGAGGCGCTCGGCCTGTCCTACAGCCCGTCGGCCACCTTCATGCCCTTCGGTGGCTTTGATGATTTTGCCCTGCTGCAGGCCAGCGTGGATTGCACCCCGTCCGACGCCCGGCAGGTGGCCACGGCGGTCGAAGCCACCGCCGCCAAGTTCGCGACCGAAGGCGCCACCGCCGAGGAACTGGAGGGAGCGCGCGGCATCCTGCGCCGTCAGTTGCAGCGGGCTTTTCGCGATAATGATTTTCTCGTCAACACCCTCAAGCGCGTGCAGGAGAAGCCCGGTCGCATCGAGGATGTGATCGCCTTGCGGGACGGCCTCGTGGACAAACTCACCCTGGCGGAGATCAACACCTGGGCGGCGAAGGTCCTGCCGGCGGCCAACTGCCGCACCGTGGCCATCGTGCCCAAGGCCTTCGTGGGCATCTTCGACACCGCAAAGTAGCCGCCGTGCCGGTCAGCTCTTTTCAATCCGGCCCGAGCGCACATGCAGCATCCGGTCGCATTGCTCGGCGAAGCGCCGTTCATGCGTCGCCAGCACGATGGCGATGCCGCGGGTTTTCACCAGATGCTGCAGAAGCTGAAAGACGATATCGCCCGTCTCTTCGTCGAGCGAGCCGGTGGGTTCGTCGGCCAGCAACAGTTGCGGCGAATTCATCAGCGCCCGGCAGATGGCGGTGCGCTGGCGTTCGCCGCCGGAAATATCCTGGATGCGATGGTCAAGCCGGTGGGCGATGCCGACTGATTCGGCCAGCTCGCGCACCCGGGCCATGGTCCCGGCCCGGGGCGTGCCGACGGCCAACGCCGGCACGCGGAGGTTTTCCTCGACCGTGAGATCGGGAATGAGGTTGTGCAGCTGAAAGACAAACCCGAGGTGCCGGCGGCGGAGCAACAGGCGGTGCGCCTCGTCGCAAGGATCGAGCCCGCAGACGCTGAGCCGGCCCGAGTCGGGCACATCCAGCCCGCCGAGCAGGTGCAGCAGCGTGCTCTTGCCCGAACCGGAGGCGCCCCACAACGCGACCATTTCGCCGGCGCGAACCTCGAGGCTGACACCATCGAGCACGCAAACGCGCCCCGCGTCATAGGTTTTCCGCAAATCCTGGGCCTGGACTACCACTTCATTCATAGCGCAACGCCTCCGCGGGCTGGATTTTCGAGGCGAAGCGGGCCGGGTAGATGGCGCCGGCCACTGCGGTCACCAGCGCGGTGGCAATGATGCCGACCACCATGCCCGGCTTGACGACGGCCTGCACGTAGCCCTGGAGCTGTGGAGCGTGTCCCAGCGCGAACAGCGCGGCGTAGCCAAGCGCGAAGCCGGCCAGCAGCCCCATGATCGCGATGACCGTGGCCTCGCCAAAAATCAGTGCGGCCACCTGCCCCGGGGAAAAACCGCAGACGCGCAGCACGGCGATTTCCCGGATGCGGCTGAACACGGAGAGCAGCATCGTGTTGGCGACCCCGAGTCCGCCGAGCAGGAAGGCACAGATGCCCACGGCCCAAGCGGTGAAATGCAGGATCTTGAACTGGGTGTAGCTCCGGTTGAATTCGCGGTTCTCGAGCGCGATCAAGCCGGGATTCGCCGCCTCGACGGCGCGCTTGAATTCCGCGCCGCGCGTCTGGTCGCGCAATTTGACGGCCACGACGGACGAGACGCCCTCGCGGCTGAAAAAGGCCTGCGCGTCCTTCAGCGGCAGGAACACGCCGCCGTCCTCAAAACCGTTCTCCGTGGAGATGATGCCGGCCACGGTGAACTCGCCCTTGCCGATGGCTATTTTCTCCCCGGCCTTCGCCTCCAAAAACTCCGCGGCGCGCGCGCCGAGCCAGATGCCGTCCTTGACCCGGCCGAATTCCTCGCGCCGCCCGGCAGACCATTTCGCCTTCGTGAGCCGCGGGTTGGTGGTCTCCAGGCCGAAGCAGGTGATGATCGGCCGGTCGCCGGAGGTCACGAGGCCGAAGAGCAGCGGCTCGGCGGAGTCGACGTTGTCCAGCGCGCGGAGCGCGGCGAATTTTTCATCCGGGACGCTGCTGAAGAAAAGATCGGAGACGTTTTTCTCAAAGACGAGGTAGTGCGAGTCGACGGCGAGAATGCGTTCGAACATCCCGATGGCGCCATTGACAATCGACAGGATGGTCAGCATCGCGGCGACGCCGAAGCAGATGCCGGCGACCCCGATGAGCGCGCGCAGCCGGTGCCGGCGCAGGTTGACAAAGACGAGCGCGAGAAAGCGCATGGGGAACCGTTTATTTGTGGGAGCGAGCCTGGTCGCGACTGTGCCGTTGCCGAAGTAGCGTGCAAGCACGCTCCCGCGGGTGATGCCGCGCCGTTTACTTCCCGGGCGCCCCGGCCGGGACGCCGACCAGCTTGAAGCGAATCTTCACCTCGGGATCCACCTTCAGCATGAGCGCGATGCGGATGACCTTTAGCTTCCAGGTGCGGTAATCGATGGTCGTCTCGCCGGTGATGGTGTAGATTCCGTCGGCCTTGGTGAGATTGACGGGAAACTCGACCCGTTCGGTCACGCCGTGGAAAGTAAGCCGGCCCGACACCTGGCCCTGCCCGTCGGGCGTCAGCGCCAGATTGCCCAGCTCGAAACGCCCTTCCGGCGCGCCGCCGCCGAGCCATGCGATCATCTTGGTGTCGCGGTCGGGCTTGCCGGTCTTGAGGTCCGCGAACTTGAAGGCAAAGGTCGCGCTCTTGATCTTTCCCGCGTCGTCCACGTTTACCTTGGCATCGTAGTCATCAAGGTGCCCCGTGAAGGAGTCCACCGTGGCCTTCACGTCGACATCGATGAAGGTCCGGCTGCGGTCGATTTTCAGCGGCCGTTCGGCCGCCAGGGTAGCGAGGGGCAGCAGCAGGAGGGCGGCTAGCAGGCGGATGACTTTCATGGCGCGGAGTGTGTCTGTCCCGGAAAAGACCACAAATCCATCTTTAAGTGCCGGGGCGGTTTGAGACGGAAACGAGCCGGCGGGCTTGCGTGGGGCCGCCCGGCCCGGCAGGCTGCGCGTCGGTCAACCCCATGCCCACCCCGAAAAAATCCGCCGACCAGTGGTTTGCCGAATATGGCGAGAGCCATCAGGATGACGCGAACGAACTCATCCATTGGATCTGTGTGCCGATCATCTTTTTCTCGGTCCTGGGCCTGCTCTGGTCCATCCCTGTGCCGGCGGCGCTGGCCGCGGCCGTCCCGTGGTTCAGGTGGCTGCATCCGCTCCTGCTGGTCGCGCTGGCGTTTTATTTCCGCCTGTCTGTTCCGCTGGCGTTTGGTTTGCTGGTCTTCGTCTCGGTCTGCTGCGTCCTGCTGGAATTGCAGGCTCGGCAGGGCTGGTTTCCGGTTTGGAAGAGCAGCCTGGTGCTCTTTGTGCTCGCGTGGATCGGCCAGTTCATCGGCCACAAGATCGAGGGTCAAAAGCCGTCTTTCTTCAAAGACGTGGTCTTTTTGCTCATCGGCCCCGCATGGCTGATGCACTTCATCTATAAGAAGCTGAAGATCGCGTATTGATTTGCCTCGGTTTCGCGCAGCGAGCACCGGGGACAAACACCGGGTTGGCAGCGGCCAACAACGGTGCGTTTTCACCCGCGGCCGCCGCGCAGCAGGACCACGTTGGCGAGGTCGTTCTTCTCGAACTCGTCCCAGTAGCGCGCCTCGATCTTCTTGAGCTGCTCGTCGCTGGAGGGCGGCGGCTCGACGCCCGGCGTGTCCAGGACCCGCCGCCCCTGCTCGCCTGCCAGATCGCGCTCTGCCAGCCGGGTGACCAGTTCGTGCCAGAAAACATCGTTTTGAAACTCGCTCTGCAGCTCGCGCACCCGCTCGTCCTCGGACAGTTTCGGCGCCGGTTGCAGCGCGCCGTCCTCGCATTTTTCCACCAGATCGGCGCAGCCCGCGTCGGTCGCCAGCCCGAGCAGTTTCTGGTCGAAGGCGAAGTAGCGCTTGGCTACCGCCGTGTCCTCCCCCTGGTAGCCGGTGACAACCCACATGCCCAGATGCGCGAGTTCGAGCAGCTGGCGGTATTCCTTGGTGGTGAACGATACTTTCATAACCGTCCACGGTTGTCCGCCCGGCCCGGCCCGCAAGCGCGAAGTGCATGCCGCAACGCGGCATTGACCGCCCCCCTCGGGCGTGGCAACGGTGTCCATTCCCATGCCCGCCGAACCCGCCAATCTCATGGAAGCCATCGTGTCGCTCGCGAAGCGCCGCGGCTTCATCTATCCGTCCTCCGAGATCTACGGCGGCCTCAACGGTTTCTTCGACTACGGCCCGCTCGGTGCGGAGTTGAAGAAAAAC
>DATFUQ010000122.1:0-7530 GCA_035260745.1 Lacunisphaera sp.
CCCGCCGGTCAAACGGTCGTGGGTCCAGCAGGCAATGATGAAAAGCAGCACGCCCACCGCGCCCCAATACGCGATGACCTGCCGGACCCACGGCGCCTGGCCGCCGAAAGCCCACGTGGTGAACACGAGCAGGGTGCTGAAATGCACCAGCACAAGTTTTTCAATCGTGCCGGTGCCGCGCCGGCGCCGGGGGGCGGAGGAATTGGGCTCAGGTTCGCTCATCGCACAAGTGGTGGTAAAACTCGCCGAGCAGCCGGGCCACCCGTTCCCAGGAAAATTCCCGTGCAACCCAGTCACGTCCGCGCCGGCCCATCGCCTCCCGTTCCCGGGGCTTCGCGGCCAGCGCCGTGGCGAGCGTCGCGCCGAATTTTTCCCACGGCACACACCAGCCGCATTCCTGCCCGGCCAGTCCGGACCAGGGCGTCGTGTCGGTCACGAGGGCCGGCACGCTGGCGGCGAGCGCCTCGGCGATGACGAGACCGAAGTTTTCCGAGTGCGACGGCAGCACGAACAGCGAGGCCACGGCATAGGGCGGCGGCCGGTCCGTGCCGTCGAAGACCGCGATGCGTTCCGCCGCCCCGGCGGCGGCGATCCAGGAGTTGATCTCCGCCACGGTGTAATCCTCGGCCAAGCCCGCGATGAGCAGCAGCCAGTCGCCACGCGGGGTGGCGAGCCACAGGTCGATGAGCTCGCGCAGCCGCTTCTTGTGATGAAAGCGCGAGTAGAAGAGCGCCACAGGCCGCGCCTTGGTCGCGGGACAGAGCCCATGCCAGATGGCGCGGGCGGCAGCCAGCTCGGTGTCGGCGGGCAGCGCCACGCCGTTGGGTGAGACGCAGACGGGCTGCTTGAAGCCTAGCGCACGGATGTCGTCCGCCTCCTGCGGGCTGGTGGCATGCCAGCCGGCGGCGTCGGAAAATGCGCCGGGGTGGACGAAGTGCTCCGCCAGGGACTTGCGCCAGCGGCGGTGCGCGTAAGCCCAGCCGCTCATCATCCCGCGCGGGGAAATCACCAGCGGCACGTGGCGGCGGCGCGCGGCTTCGTGGGCATAGCGCAGCGGCAGCAACCACAGGGAGTGATGGTGCACGCAGTCAAAATTCGCGCCGGCCAGGTAGCGCCGGAGTTCCGGCGAGCGCGAGAGCCAGCGCGGAGTGACGCGGGGAAAGGTGCGGATCGTCGCGGTGTCGGCGCCCGTGAGCGTGACACGCTGGCCGGCCTCCGCGGTGGCGAGCAACTCGACCGATTCACCGAGGCGGGCCAGATGATTGGCCAGGGCCCGCACCGACTTGGACGGACCGCCGTGGCGGTCCTCGAGGCTCGGCACGATATGGCAAACGTGCATGGGAAAGACGACGGGACTACAGACGACGGGACTCCTCCCGGTTCCGTGGTCCTGTGAGCAGTAGTCCGGTGGTCATCGACTGGGCTCGGGCCGGTCCTTCAACGGCCGGCAGGGTGTGCCGGCGCAAATCTTGCGCGGCGGCAGATCCTTCATCACGACGGAACGCGCGCCGACGACGCAGAGCTCACCAACCGTGACGCCGGGTCCGACAAACACCTCGGCGCCGAGCCAGGCGTTGCGCCCGATGACAATGGGTCGGGTGACCAGCGGCATGTCCCAGCGCGTGAAGTCGTGCGTGCCGGCGCAGAGGTGGCAGTGCTGGCTGAGGTTGGCGCCGTATTCGAGGCGGACGGGGGCGAGGTTGTAGAGGTTGACGTGCGGCCCGACCATGCTGCGCGGGGCGAGCGAGAGTTTCCAGGGGAACATGATTTTCGCCGTGGGGAAGACCACCACCGGCCGGGCGATGTCCGCGCCGAAGACCCGGAGCAGCGCGGCGCGGAAGCCGTGGAGCGGGCGCGGGCTCCAGCGGAATAGCGTGGACTGCACGAAGAGCCAGAGCCAGCGGCGCAATACCTCCGCCCGGGGGTAGGGCGTGACGCAATTTTGCCCGAGGTAGGGAGCTTCGTCGTTCACGGCGAGGAGGATGCGGGCTTTGGGGAGGCGGTCAACTGCGCGAAGTCCGCCAGCAGGGACTCGGCGTAGACAGGATAATCGTAGGCGCGCGCATCCTGCCGGGCCGCGGCGGAGAGCCGGCGGTGCAGTTCCGGATCCCGCAGCAGGCGCACCAGCGCCCCGGCCAGTTGCGCCGCGGCATCGGGGGCGGTGTGGTCGAAGACGAGGCCGTTCCGCCCGTCGTGCACAAAGTCGGCGAAGCAATCGAGCCGCGAGACGACCGGCACCGCGCCGGCGGCCATGGCTTCGGCGACGGCGACTCCGAAGGTCTCGCCCTTTTCCGCCAGGCTCGGGTAGCAGAAAATATTGATGCGCCGGTAGACGCCGGCCAGGGTGCGCTCGTTGAACTGGGGATCGAGCAGGTTGAACCGGCTGCTGTGCATCGCCTGCGACAGCCGGTGCAGCAGGCGCCCCCGGAAGCTCGCGCCGGAGCCGCCGTGCGAGATGTCCGACGGGCCGCAAAGCAGCAGGCGCCAGGGCGGCAGGCCGGGGGTTTGCTCGATGATCCTGGCGGCATCGGCCAGCAGCATGAGTCCCTTTTCCTCGTGGATGCGCCCGACAAAGCCGAGGGTCGTCTCGTCTGACCTTATCTCCCGCAGGTAAGGCGGGGCCGTGTCGGATTCATGGTTCAGCAGTCGCCAGTCGATGGGGTAGCCGCAGACACGCGTGACCGGCGCCAGTGCGGGATTTTCCTCCAGCACCTTGTCGCGCACAAAACTGCTCGCGGCCAGCACGCGGGCGATCCGGCGGTAGCGGCGATACTGGCCCTTGGGCATCCGGCCGGTCATGATCACGATCTTGCCCGCCCGCGGGCGGAGCCAGCCCAGCCACATGGGCAGGGCGACGGCGTTGACCACGACGATGTCAGCCTCGGGCAGGGCGAAGAAAACGCGCCAGCTCCACCAGAAATCCAGCAGCAGGTTGCGGAGCAACTGGCTCTGGTGATCCCAGCCCGGCAGCCGCAGGTGGCGGATGCCCTCGCTGGTTTCCTCATTCGGAAAACTGCGCCAGCGACGCGAAATCATCGTGACGTCATGTCCGCGGGCGGCGAACTCGCGCGCAAGGTTATACCAGGATTTTTCCGTTGAGCCGCCGCTGACGGGCGGCACGGGCAGGAAGAAACCGTTGACGATGGTGATGCGCATGGACGGCTGGTTTCCCGCTCAGTCCTTTAAGAAGGACCTCGTGAGCAGCAGGGGAACGCCGATGGCAAGGCAGGCTTGATAAAGTGACGAAAACCAGACGGCGAGCGTGGTCTCGGCATTCAAGCACCATACCAGGCAAAGAATGCGGAGCAGTCCTGCCATCGAAAGGGTGGCACAGTCCACGGTTCCGTCCGCCAGTCGCCGGAAGAGGTAGCCAAAGATCCCGCCAAGAACAATGACGCAGAGGTAACCAAAGTTGGCATAGGCCTCGGTCAGCATGCCGAAGCCGATGCTGGTTGTTTCGGTCTCCTCTTCGGTGAGAATGCCCAGTTGCACTGAGAGCAGCTTGACACTCTCGTGGGGGCTGGGTTTTCCCGGCCAGAGAAAGCGGGGGACGAGTTGGGGCAGCAGGATTTCGTAGGAAGAGCCATGCAGGAACGGGCTCCGCCCCGGCATGGTGTCGACCGCGATGCAGACAATCTGGAAAAGGGAAGCACGGCGCATCAATCCGTAGGTCAGAGTAGTGGATTCAGTTTCCTTCCCCTGCTTATCGGCGGAAAGACCGAAATCCACCCATTGAGAAAAATAGGCCGGTAAATCGGAGAACCCCATCCGGGTCTGCCCGTAGGACCAGTAAATCTGGCGCATCTGGCTTTTCCCATTGTGCAGCACGGCGATGATGGGCAGCAGGAGCAAAACGGGCAGCCAGGGAACCCGGCGTGCAGAAGAGAAGTATCCCACAAAAGCCGTGAGCAACAGGCCAATACCATTGATGAGCAGCAGCGAGACCAACATCAAAGTCACTTGGGACAGCACATTTATCCAGAACAGCAACTTGTAAGCCCGGCTAAGATGGCCGCCGCCCCACAATCGGGCTTGAATGAAAACGCTGATGATGCCGATCCCGAAGAAAACCGCGCGAAGCGTGCCGATCCAGTCGGTGGGGAACCAGTCGGTGAAACTCGTGAGGAGCAGCCAGAGGGTGGTGGCCCCAGCCGTGTAGGCGGTGAAGTGCATGCGCGTTTCCGGCAATATTTCGTTGCGCCACCACTCACCTTGGTAATGCCGGGGCGGTTGGCGCCGGGTGGCAAGCGCACTGCCGGCGATGCAGGCTGCTTGAAAAGCGAGCACCACCAAGGAGGCCTGCAGCAGGATTGATTCCGGGTAGAGAGCGAGATCCTCGTGGCCGGTCAGAACCGGGAGCGCATAAAACGGCACCGTGGCCAGAAGCAGGAACTCCATGATGGGATAGGTGGCGTCATGGCGCTTCAGCCAGCGCAGCATGGGCCAGACGCCCAGCACCAGCATGCCGATGTTCGCCGCCATGAGGAGTGGATCTTTCCATTGCAACTGGTGCCAGAACCAGAGCGAGGCGACGATCAATACGGCATAGCCCAGAGCGCCCAGCTGCCGCACATGCACGGGAGCATTGGTTGCTGAGGTTGGATTCACCATATGGGATTCAAGTGTTGGCCGCCGCACCTATGAGCTGCTGCACGGTCTCTACGGTGCGCCGGGGAGCATGGGCATCCACAATTAACCGCAACATCTCAGGCGCGGGCGGACGATCGGCCACCTGTTGCAGGGCCTGAGCCAGTCCCGCCACATCGCCGCAGGCATAGACATGGGCGGGGCCCTGCGGCAAGGCGAGGCCCTCGGCGCAGCCGCAGCGATCGCTCGTGATAGCCGGCAGGCCGCTGGCGAGCGCCTCGTTCACCACCAGCCCCCAGGTTTCACCGTAATCGCTCGGCAGCACGAGGCAGTCGGCCGCGGCAAAGGCATCCGGGATTTCCGTCTGGTTGAGAAAGCCCGTGATGGTGCCCGGGGGAGCGCCGGGGGCGGCCAGGGCCTCGCGGAGCGCCGGGGCCAGCTCACCATCGCCCGCGAACAGGAGATGCAGCGGCCGCCGGGTGAATGCAGTCCCCGGGCGCGCCGCAGCCAGCAGGTCCAGCGGGCGCTTCTTGGGAATGAGCTTGCCGCAAAAAAGCACGACGTAGGCGCCGGGTGCGATGCCCCAGCGCGAACGCAACTCCGCCCGGCGCGGACGGAGTTCCTCCGCGGCGGCGGCGAAGCGGTCGTTGTCCACGCAATACGGCGCGGAACTGAGCCGTGATTCCGCGATGCCGTGGCGCAGGTAGAAACGCCGGTTGGCCGAGCCAATGCAGAGGAACCGATCCACCCGGCGGAAAAGCCGGCCGAGCGCCTGTCGTTTCAAAAATCTGCGCCAGCCGGATTCCGGCGCGAGGTGGTGACTTTCCCCGCGCAGCCACACCTGGAGGCCGCAGGCGCGGGCCGCCTGCACGGCCCGCCAGAATTCGGCGAAACGCCAGCCCTCCACCCACACGTGGGTGACACCGTGCTGGCGGAATTCATCCGCCCAGTCTGCACGCAGTTTTATGCCGAGGAAACGGTCGAGTCGCCAGCCCTCCTCGACGGGCAAAAACCGGTGCGGGTATCCCTCCAGCAGCTTGACATCCCACGCAAAGGTGCGGCCGAACTCGCGATCGAAGGAGGCCTCGACCGCATGGCGTGTCAGAAACCAGACCTCGAACTTCACCCCCGCGCGGGCCAGCTCGCGCCAGAGCGGAGCCTGATATTGGATCGGATGACTGGTGATGATGGCGAGCACGGTCAGGAGGTTTCTCGCAGAAGCGCCGCCCAGCGGTCACCGTAGGCTTCCCACGAAAAGAGCGGTTGCAAGGGAACGCAGGCGGCGCGCACCGCCTGCCGGTCAGGCGGATGGGCGAGGTAATGCTGGAGTGCCGCCACGAGGGCGTCGACCGAACCAGCGGACACCAGGCGGCCGAGCACCGGGTCAACCAGGACATCGGCGGCACCGGTGTTGGGGGTGGCGATCACGGCCAGCCCGGACGCCACGGCTTCCAGCAGGGCGAGACTGAAACCCTCCTGCAGACTGGGCAGCACGAAGATGTCCGTCTCGGCCAGCAGGCCGGGAATCTCCGCATGCGGCACCCGGCCCAGGACGCACAGGCCGGGCAGCGCGGGCAACAGTTTCTGTTCCTGCGGTCCACAGGGCCCCGCCAGCCACAGTTCGGCATCGCCGCGCTGCGGGGCCAGCGCCCGCCACGCCTCGAGCAAAACCGGCAGTCCCTTGCGCCCGATGTGGGAGCCGACGAAGGCAAAGCGCAGCGGCCGGCCGGAACCAGGCGCCGGTGCCGGCTTCCGTGGGGAGAAGAGTGACCAGTCAACACCGTAGGGATTGACGGTGATTTTTTCCCGCGGCACGCCTTCCTGCACGAGACTGTCGCGGGCGAAGGAACTCCCGACCAGGATGCGCCGGGCGTCCCGGTGTTCCGCGGCCTCGGCTTGCACGAGAAAGTCGGGGCGGGCCTGCGCCGGCGGAAACCAGTCCGGATAGCGGCGGCGCAACACGTCCTGCAGGCGGGTGAAGACCGCCGGGTGTGCGATGGTCCGGTCGAGATGGAAGGGCCGGCCGAGACGGCCGGCCCGTTCGGCCAGCCGCCAAGACGACGTGTCGAATCCGATGATGGCGCTGTGCCGGAGAATGTTTTCGTCGGGGATGGCGTCCTGGAACGCCCGGTTGCGCTCGTGGATCACGGCCAGGTGGTCCGCGGTGGTTTTCATCCGGACCAGCGCGCGGATTTCATTCCACGCGACATTGTGGAGTCGGGAGGGCGTGATGCCGCGGGCGACACGGCTGGTCAGGCCGCCGGCAAGCGGCCAGGCCCGGCCCCGTGTGGCGAGGCTGGCGGCCATCCCGCCATCCCGTAGGGCCAGCCCGGTCCAGAATTCCCCGAGCAGGCCGCGCTGGTCCAGTTCGCGGGCCAGGCGGAACGCGTGTTGGGTGCCGGGATGGGCGAGGAGGACGGACATGGTTTCAGGCGGCGGGGGGCAGCGGCAACGGGAGGCCCGCGCAGGGTGACGGCAAGCATTTTCCCCGGATCGAGGCAGTGTGGCGCTCCGTGCCCTGCGCGACAAGCCAGGCAAAGGCGTAGATGAACGCCAGCACCGCCCCGTAGAGGAGCACGGCGCCGGCGCTGAAAGCCATGCGATGTCCGTGCCCCGTGAACTTGTCCAGCACCACGCTCAGGAGCAGCGCCAGCGGCCAGTGCACCAGGTAGAGGGAATAAGAAAACCCGGCCAGGCGCCGGTGCCACGCGGCTGGGCCGGGCGCTGCCGCGACCTGATGCTCGAGTTGGTTGAGCCACAAGCCAAGGAGCGCGGCAATGACCAGATCCTGCTGGAACACCGACCAGCCGTCCAGCAGGCGCAGGCGCACCAGGGTGAGCAGGGAGGCGAGCAGCAGCGGCGGCAGCCACGCGGGGACGGGGAGACGGCGGGGCAGGCAGCAGAGCGTCGCGCCGAGCAGCCACAGGCTGAAGTAGCCCAGGA
>DATFUQ010000123.1:0-3025 GCA_035260745.1 Lacunisphaera sp.
CACCCTGCTGGAGCGGGCCGTGGAATTACGGTTGAGCTATGCGACCGCCGCGACGTATCGGCTCAATCCGCTGTTGGACCTGTTGCGCGGGCAGCCGCGCTTCAAAGCCCTGCTCGCCCGGATGGAAGCCGACCCGCGCACGTCGCCGAACGCGCCCGACTTGTCCGCCAAAGCCTTAGGGACGGTGGATCAAAAATCCGTCGCCGTGCTGGCGTTCGCCAACCTGAGCGACGACAAGGGCAACGAGTATTTCTCGGACGGCATCAGCGAGGAGCTGCTCAACGTGCTGGCGAAGATTCCCGGACTGAAGGTCGCCGCGCGGACGTCGGCGTTTTATTTCAAGGGCAAACAGGTGCCGATGGTAGAAATCGCGCAGCAGCTCGGTGTCGCCTACGTCGTCGAGGGCAGCGTGCGCAAGGCCGGCGACAAGGTCCGCATCACGGCGCAACTCATCAAAGCGGCCGACGGCTTCCACGTATGGAGCGACACCTTCACGCGCGACCTGAAGGACATCTTCGCCGTGCAGGACGAAATCGCGGGGCTCATCGCGAAAAACCTCGAGCTCAAGATGGGCATGACGGCGGCCCGCCCGACGATCGACCTCGAGGCTTACCAGGAATACCTCGCCGGCCGGGCGGCGGTTGCCAAGGCCGGCAATGCGGACTTGCAGGAGGCAGTGAGCCATTTCGAGCGGGCTGTGTTGATCGAGCCGAAGTTCACGGCGTCGTGGGTGCAACTGGCGGGCACGCACACACAGCTCGGGCGCTGGGGCGGTGCGCCGACCCTGCAATCCTGGGCGGCAGCCCGGGCGGCGATTGACCATGCGGTTGCGCTCGAGCCGGATTCGCCGGATGTGCTGCTGGCGCTGGGCTGGGTCCGGCGCACGGCTGACTGGGACTGGCGGGGCGCGGAGCAGGCTTTCCGCCGTGCGCTCGAACTGCGGCCCAACCACCCGGAAACCTTGGCCGGCGCAGCCGTCCTGCTTTACAACATTGGCAAGGATGAGGAGGCCTTCCGGTTGGGCCAACTAGCCGCCCAACTCGATCCGCTCAACCCTGCCACGCAGATCGACCTGAGCATCATGTTTTATCTAAGCAATAAATTGCCGGAGGCCGAGCGGACTGCGCGCCGCGCCCTGCAGTTGGCACCGGCTGGGGCGGGCTACCACAGCATTCTGGGCTGGGGCCTCATGGGCCAGCGGCGCTATGACGAGGCCGTGGCCGAAGCCGTCTTGGACACGGACGAGGTCCAGCAGGCCTCCGTCCTGGGCCTCATCGCCGTGGCCCGGGGGCAAACCGCGGCGGCCCACGCCCAGATTGCGCGGCTGGAGGAGAAGGCCCGGACCAACGGCGATAGCGCCGACTTGCAAAATATCATCGCCTGGATCTCTGCCGGCTTGGGGGAAAAGGACCGGGCGTTTGCCGCGCTGGAGAAGGCCCGGGCCTCGCGCGATCCCAGCATATCCTGGTTGCGCAACGGCCCTTATCTTGTCCCGCTGTTTTCCGATCCACGTTGGGCCGTGCTGCTGCACGAAGTAGGTTTGGCGGATGATCAGTTGAAATGAGTGTGGGCGGCTTAACGCAGGCTTGGCCGGAAGGCATGGATGCGCTCGTGGCCGCGCCGCGTCACCACCGGCTGCTGTTCGAGAACGACCGCGTCCGGGTGCTCGATACGCGGATCCGCCCGGGCGACACCGTGCCGGTGCACGCGCACCGCTGGCCGGCGGTGAACCAGGTCATCACTTGGAGTGACTTTGTGCGCCGCGATGCGAACGGCAAGGTGTTGGTGGATACGCGCGGGCGTCCGGCCCCGGCGAGTCTGCCGCTCATCGTATGGTCGGAACCGCTGCCGCCGCACACACTGGAGAACGTCGGCTCCACGGAGCTGCACGTCGTCAGCGTCGAACTCAAGGACGCTCCGGTTTCTTTTTAGCGAAACTGATTCAACCAGCCCGAACCACTAAGTATACTATTAGTTGACATCAACCCGGGGATATTGATGTCAACTAATAGTATACTTGAGCCCGTGGCAGTCGGCGGCTGTAGGGAATCCCGCGGCCTGGCTCATTCCAATTCAGTGGCGATCTCGGCGACCTGGCGTTCGTGGGTGATGCCGCTCTCAGGCGGGAAATGTTTCAGGCCGTCGGCACGGAGAGCCGGAGCGTGGTCACGGACGTAGTTGTCGAACGCCTTGCGCGAGGGAAAGACATATTGCGTCTCGACGATCGCGGGTGCGTCGTCGTTGGCGCGGTCGGGCAGCACAACGCGCGCGGACGTGGCGCCACCGGCGATCAACTGCATGATGTGGTTGGGCGAAAGCCACGAGAGGTAGCGGCCGCGTTGCTGGACGGTGGGTAGCGTGGCCCGGACGGTGTATAATATTGAAGGCATGGTGAAGGTGATCCGCCTACGCCAAGAGCTTCGGCGAGGATCGTCCAGCGGCTCCGCCGCAGACGAGGAGGATGGAAGGCATGGGGGATTCGGAGGACGGAGAACGCACCGTCATTGGCTACCGCCAATCCGGTGTTTGTCCGGGCCGTCGCCCGGCAAAGAAGACAGAGGACAGAAAGAATCCAAGTGCGGCCTAAAGTAAAACGCCCGCGGGCAGAAGCCGGCGGGCGTTGAGGAGGAAATTAGCGAACGGGGGCTCAGCCTTTCGGTGCCGGGGCGGGCGCGGCACCGGGAACCGTGCCGGCCTTGATCAGGAACATATCGTCGGGCTTGAGGTGCTTCTTGATCGAGCCGTTGACCTGGTCGAGCGTGAGCCCGCGGATGACGCCCGGATACTGGTCGAGCCAGCTCACATCCTTGCCGCGCTGGACGGCGAGAAGGAGCGACTGCGCGAGGCCGTTCGTGGTGGCGAGGCCGACCTTGAAGGAGCCGATGAGGTTGTCCTTGCGGCGGTCGAGCTCGTCGGCGGTCACGCCGACGTTATACCAGAGGTTGAGCTGGCGCTTCGTGGACACGATGCCCTTGTCGAGCAGGGCCGGGGCGAAGGTCGCGGTGATGGACCAGTCGCCGTCGGT
>DATFUQ010000124.1:0-3833 GCA_035260745.1 Lacunisphaera sp.
CCAGAGTGATCAGCGTGAGCACTGCCATCCAGGCAGCGCGATGTGATATGCAGGGGAAGCTGGGCATGGGCAGAATTGGGTTAAATGAATATTTTTAGAGCTTAACGAAATTGAACCAAAAAACGCGGTGATACGGCTTCATTTCACCGGGGGTTACTCGTCCCCGTCTTTGCCAATAGCTTCGACCGGACAGCCTTCGAGGGCCTCCATGCAAAGCTGGATGTCCTCCTCCGTGGTGGGCTGATTGTGCACAAAGGAATACCCGCCCTCCTCATGGCGCTTGAAAAACGCCGGCGCCGTCTCCCGGCAGAGATCGCAATCAATGCACTGTTGGTCGACGTAAAATTTTCCGGCGGCGTTGTCCTTCCATTTTTCAGCTTTGTTGGCCATCTAGCGAGCCACTGAAGGGGAATTCATGGGACTGTCAAGAAGTCGAACGGCTTATGTCATGTCGCGGGATTGCCTCGCCCAACGCGGGGGGCTTGTGTTTGCGCGCAAGCGACATAGGCTATGCATCATGCTGTCCGACCGCTCATACATGCGCAGCGAATATCCTCCGCGAAATACTTCAGCGGTCGTCTGGTTAATCGCGGTGCTGGTGGCCGCCTTTGCCTTGGAACTGATTCTGCTGTCTCCGCTGTTTCCCGCCGGCCCACTGCTGGCCAATCAGCTGTCCCTCACCATTGGCGGCCTGCGCGCCTGGCACGTGTGGACGTTGGTCACGCACAGTTTTTTGCACAGCACGGACAACCCGTTCCACATTCTGTTTACGATCCTCGGGCTGGTCTTTCTCGGCCGGGAACTCGAGCCGGTGCTGGGCCCGCGGCGATTTCTTCTCTTGTATGCCGGGGCCATCCTGGTCGGCGGGCTCTGCTGGACTGCCGTTCACTGGTTGCATGGCGGGGTCCAGATCGGAGCTGGCGCCGGGATGTTTGCTTTCCTGGTGGTGCTCGCCCGCATTTATCCGGGTCAGGAGCTGACGATGTTTTTCTTTCCCGTCAGTTTCAACATCCGGCACATCGTCTACGCATTTCTCGCGGTGGATCTCATGGGGCTGGTCTTTTATGAGATCAACGGGACCTATGTCCCGCTGGGGTTGACCCCTTCGGCGCATCTGGGCGGCATGCTGGCGGGCTGGATCTACTTCCGGTTTTTTCACGCCAACAACGGCTGGGACCGGGCCGCCGGCTTGACGCTGCCCGCCTGGCTGCGCCGGCGCACGAAAAACTCCGCCGCGGCAAAACCCTCCGCGTTCCGCGCCGGCCAGGCTCCCTCCGATTTCCGCGCCGAGGTGGACCGGATACTCGACAAGATCAACAGCCAGGGCTTTGGCGCTCTGACGGATGAGGAAAAGCGGATTCTGGATGAAGCGAAGGACTTGCTCAGCAGGCACTAGAATTCAACCCCTCCCTCTCCCAATGAGCTTCGCCGCACAATCCAGCTGGTTCGGGCACTCCTTTGGGCGATTTGCTGTTTTCAAGAAACAATACTCGTTTTCGAACCACTAATCCCTATCAAGTCACCATCCCTTTACCTGTGAAATCACCCCCCCGTTTTCTCACCCGTTTTGCCGTCCTTTCGCTGGCCCTGTTCACCGCCGCCTCGGCGGCGCCGGATCGCGAATTCAAGACCACGCCGGTCATGCGCCTCGAAACGCGCACGCTGGTCCAGATGCTGGAGTATTTCCATTACAACAAGGACGCCGTCACCGCCGCCGATTACCCGGAGCTCATCTCCGACTATCTGAAGGAGCTCGATCCGCAGCGGCTCTTCTTCACCACCGAGGATGAAGCGGCCTTCCGCAAGCAATACGGCCCGCGCGTCGAGACCGACCTCGCCTACCTCGGCAACATCGACATCGCGTTCGACATCTACAAAGTCTATGAATCGCACGTCAAGGCCCGCGCCACCTGGATCTTTGCCGAACTGAAACAGGACTTCGATTTCACCGGCCAGGAATCCTACACCCTCGATCGCAGCAAGAGCCCCTTTGCGGCCAACGCCGCCGAGGTCGATGACCTGTGGCGCCGCCGGATCAAATACGAGATTCTCCAGGATCTGCTGGCCAAGAAGACCGCCGAGGAGGCGAAGGCCACCGTGCGCAAGCGCTACGAGCGCATGGTGAAGAACGTCGGCGACACGGAGTCCCCGGACGTTCAGGAGACATTCCTCTCCAGCCTGACCCGGATGTATGACCCGCACTCCGCTTATTTTTCCGCCGACACCCTGCAGGATTTCAGCATCCAGATGAAGCTGTCCCTCGTGGGCATCGGCGCCGTGCTCAGCATCGAGGACGACGGCAACTGCGTGGTGCGCGAGGTCGTGCCCGGCGGCCCGGCCTTTACCAGCGGCCAGATCCACGTGAACGACAAGATTGTCGCGGTCAAGCAGCAGGGCGCCGAAACCATCGAGGTCATCGGCATGAAACTGCGCCGCATCGTCGACATGATCCGGGGCGACAAGAACACCAAGGTCACGCTCACCATCCTGCCGCACGATTCGCCCGATGCGACCAAGACCAAGGAGGTCGTCATCACGCGTGACCTCATCAAGCTGAACTCCGCCCGCGCCTCCGCCTCCATTTACGACCTGCCCGGCGAGAACAACCAGACCGTCCCGGTCGGGGTGATTGTGCTCAATTCCTTCTACGGCCCCCCGGATGACTCCACGCCCGGCGAAAACAAGAGCACCGCCACGCAGGACGTCGCCGAGCTCATCGGCAAGCTGAAGCAGCAGGGCGTCAAGGCCCTGGTCATCGACCTGCGCCGCAATGGCGGCGGCCTGCTGTCGGAAGCCGTCGACCTGACCGGCCTGTTCATCGGACAGGGCCCGGTCGTGCAGGAGCGTGACTTTCAGGGCCGGGTGACGATCGACAGCGACACCAACAGCGCGGTCACCTACGACGGCCCGCTGGCCGTGCTGACCTCGCGCTTCAGTGCCTCCGCCTCCGAGATTTTCGCGGGCGCATTGCAGAATTACGGCCGCGCCATCATCATCGGCGACAGCTCCACCCACGGCAAGGGCACGGTGCAGCAGGTGCTGGAGATGAAAAATTACCTGCCCCACCTCAGCCAGAACCTCGATCACACGGGCGCCGCCAAGCTGACCGTGCGCAAATTCTACCTGCCCAACGGCTCGTCCACCCAGAAGAATGGCGTGACGCCCGACATCACCCTGCCCTCCATTGATGATTTCCTGCCCATCGGCGAAGCCAGCCTGCCCCATGCCCTCATCTGGGATGAAATCAAATCCACGCCGTTCGACGGCAAGCCGCTCGCCCAGATCTTCGTCAAGCCCCTCCTCGATTCCAGTCACGAGCGGCAGGAATCACTGGAGGAATTCTCTTATTTGAAAAAGAGCATCGACTTCTTCAAGGAGCGGCAGGAACAGAAAACCATCTCACTCAACCTGGACCAGCGCCTCGCCCTCAAGCAGGCCGATGATGCCTTCAAGAAAACCATGGATGCGAAGCGCGACCGGCTGGCCAAGGACAATTACGCCTCACGCGAGATCAAGCTCGACTCCGTCATCAAGGCCGAGGCCGCCGGCCCCAAGGAGCCCATCGTCGCCAAAATTGATGAGGACGGTGACACCGATGCACCGGATGCCGAGACCAAGGCCAAGCTCGACGTACATTTGCGCGAGACGCTGCGGGTGGTCACGGACGCGCTGCGACTGGACCAGGATCCCAAATACTGGGCCGACGGTCGCGCCCCCATCACCGCCCTACGCAAGGGCTAGCAGGTAGCGCTCGCGGCCGGTCAGATCGCGCAGCGATTCTGCGAGCGCATAGCCCGACTGGCTCGTCAGCTCCAGCAGTTGCTGATGCTGGG
>DATFUQ010000125.1:0-5962 GCA_035260745.1 Lacunisphaera sp.
CTTCGTCAGCGGTGACATCAACTACATGAACAACTCGGGCAGCAACGCCTCGGGCGTTCTCCCGCTCTCCGAGCCCGCCTCGGCCTTCGCCGACAGTTTCTCGTGGGGCTACCAGCTCGTCGGCCGCCTCGACTACAACAATGCCTTCAAGGGCGTGAACGTGTCGCCGCTGCTGGTCTTCACCCACGATGTCGGTGGCAACACGCCGTTGCCGATGGGCAACTTCCTTCACGGCCGCAAGTCGCTCACCCTTGGCGCGGAGTTCACCTTCCAGAACTCCTGGGCGCTGGACGTGCGCTACGTCAACTTCTTCGGCGCCGACCGCTACAACCTGATCAGCGACCGCGACTACATCTCCTGCAACCTGAAGTATTCGTTCTAACCCGGCGAACACCCCTCACCTCATGAAAACGAAAACCCTTTTGTCTGTCCTCTGTCTTCTGTCCTCCGTCCTCCGGGCCAGCGCCGGCATTTCCGCCGCCGACGCCAGCCGTCTCGGCAACGACCTCACCCCGCTCGGCGGCGAAAAGGCCGGCAACGCCGACGGCTCCATCCCCGCTTGGACCGGCGGCATCACCGCCCCGCCCGCCGGCTACACCGCCGGCATGCATCATCCCGATCCCTACGGCAGCGAACAGCCGCTGTTCACCATCAGCGGTTCCAACGCCGACCAGTATGCCGGCAAGCTCAGCGCCGGGCACCTCGCCCTGCTCAAGGCTTATCCGGACTACATCATGCCGGTTTACGCGACGCACCGCAGCGCCTCGAACCCGCAGCGCATCTACGACGCCACCAGGCAGAACGCCACCACCGCCTCTCTCACCGAGGGCGGCAACGGCATCACCGGCTCGGTCATCGGCGCGCCGTTCCCGATTCCGCAAAACGGGCTCGAGGTCATCTGGAATCATCTCACCCGCTACCGCGGCGTCGCGGCCAGCCGCCACATCAGCCAGGCGGCCCCGCAGCGCAACGGCAGCTACAGCCTGGTGGATTTCGATGACGAGTTCCTCTTCAACTACGTCCGCGAGGGCATCCAGGAGAAGGACCTCGACAACGTCCTGATCTACTTCAAGCAGGCCGTCACCGCGCCCGCCCGCCTCGCCGGTTCCATCCTCGTCGTGCACGAGACGATGGACCAGGTGAAGGAGCCGCGCCGCGCCTGGATCTACAACACCGGCCAGCGCCGCGTGCGCCGCGCGCCGAACGTCGCCTACGACAACCCCGGCACCGCCGCCGACGGCATGCGCACCTCCGACCAGTTCGACATGTTCAACGGCGCGCCCGACCGCTATGAGTGGAAGCTGGCCAGCAAAAAGGAAATGTATGTCCCCTACAATTCCTACAAGCTCCATAGCGACAGCCTGAAATATAAGGACATCCTCACGCCGCTGCACATCAACCAGGACCTCACCCGCTACGAACTGCACCGGGTCTGGGTCGTGGACGCCACCCTCAAGGCCGGCACCAGCCACGTCTATTCGCGCCGGACCTTCTACATCGACGAGGACAGCTGGCAGATTCTCGCCGTCGACCAATACGACGGCCGCGGCCAGCTCTGGCGCGTCTCCGAGGCCCATTGCATCAATTACTACGATGCCCAGGTGTTTTGGAGCACGCTCGAGGTCCACACCGACCTGCTCGCCGGCCGCTACCTGGTCATCGGCCTGGACAACGAGGGCCCGATGTATGATTTCAGCCTGAAGCGCAGCCCGCAGGATTACACACCCTCCACGCTGCGCCAGGAAGGTGTCCGCTGATTGACCTGATGCTTCAGTTTCATCCAAGTGCGGCGGGCTTTCGAGCCCGCCGTTTCTTTCTTCACCTGCTGCTGGCTCTCGCCGCAGGGACCGCCGCCGCCCGCGCCGCCGAAATGTCCGAGCTGGCGCCACTGGCGCCAAAGTCGCTGCTGCTCGCCGTGGCCCGGGCCGGGGACAAACTCGTCGCTGTGGGCGATCGCGGCCACCTGCTTCTCTCCGCCGACCAGGGGCGCACCTGGACGCAGAGCCGCACCCCCACCCGGGCCATGCTCACCGGGGTAGCGTTCCCCGATGCGCAGCACGGCTGGGCGGTCGGCCACGACGGTGTCATTCTGGCCACGAGCGACGGAGGGCTGACCTGGGTCCGTCAGGATGACGGCAAGGACTTGGAAACCGTGTACCTCTCCGTGCTCTTTCGCGACGCGACCCATGGCTTCGCGGTCGGCGCTTACGGCAAGTTTATCATGACCTCGGATGGAGGCAAAAACTGGACCGCCGCCAAGCCTGCGGAGGAAGAAGTGCACTACAACCGGATCAGCGAGGGAACCGACGGCTGGCTCTACCTCGCCGGTGAAAGCGGCACCCTCCTCGTCTCGCAAGATGGCGGCAAAAACTGGACCAAAGCGAAAGTGCCCTACGAGGGTTCGCTGTTCGGCGCCCTGCCACTCGAAATCGGCCGGGTGGTCGTCTACGGCCTGCGTGGCCATATCCTCCGCTCCGAGGACCATGGCGCCGATTGGGAACCGACGAACAGCACGGTCAAGGTGCTCATCATGGGCGGCACCCGACTCGCCAGCGGCCCGGTGGTCCTCGCCGGCCAGGGCGGCAATTTCTTCGTCAGCCGCGACGGCGGCCGCACCTTCAACGATTGGAAACCCGCCGATTTCGGCACCAGCGTCGCCGATGTCATCGACGCCGGCGATGGCACCCTGCTCACCGTCGGCGAAGCCGGCGCGGTGCGCGTCACCCTGCCATGAGATCCACGATGATCGCTGTCTTAAGGTGGAACGCGTTGCCTCCAACGCGTTCGAGCGGCTTGAGGGCAAGCCGCTCCACCCCAAACCTGCCATGATCCCGCGTCTCGAGGAACTCGTCTTCCGGCACCGCCCGGTCACCCTCGTGGTGTTCGGGCTCATCACCCTCGTGCTCGGGTATTTTGCCTCCCGCACGCGGATCGACGCCAGTTTCGACAAACAGCTGCCCACCGGACACGAATACATCGAGACCTTCAAGAAGCACCGCACGCAGTTCGGCGGCGCCAACCGCGTGGTCATCGCCCTCGTGGCGAAAAAAGGCGACATTTTCACGCCGGAATTCTTCAGGACGCTCAAGGCCGTCACCGACGAGACCTACTATCTCCCCGGCGTCGACCGCGCGCAGGTCACCTCCATCTACACGCCCAATGTCCGCTACATCGAGGTCGTCGAGGATGGCCTCGCCGGCGGCAACGTCATCCCGGCGGATTTCACGGCGGACGCCGCCGGCCTGGAGCGCGTCCGGCAGAACGTCATCAAGTCCGGCCGCGTCGGCATGCTCGTGGCCAATGATTTCACCGGCGCCGCCGTCATCGCCTCGCTCCTGGAGGTCGACCCGGCGACCGGGAAGAAACTTGACTACGCCCTGGTCGCCGCGGCGCTGGAGAAAAACATCCGGGCCAAATACCAGAGCGACCAGGTCAGCATCCACATCATCGGCTTCGCGAAGGTCATCGGCGACATCACCGACGGCGCTGAGGGTGTGGTGCTCTTCTTCGGCATCGCCCTCATTATCTCCGCGCTCCTGCTCTATTACTTCTCGCAGTCGCTGATTCTCACGGCGCTGTCGCTCCTGACCTCCTTGTGCGCCGTCGTCTGGCAGTTCGGCATCCTGAACCTGCTGGGCTTTGGCATCGACCCGCTCTCGATCCTGGTGCCGTTCCTGGTCTTCGCCATCGCACTGAGCCATGCCACGCAGATGCTGCGGTCGTTTCGCTACGAGATCAACATGGGCAAGGACGAGCTGGCCGCCGCCCGGGCCTCCTTCAGCAACCTCTTTGTACCCGGCTGCGTGGCCATCCTGACCGGCACAGTCGGCTTCAGCACCATCTACCTTGTGACCGTGCCGACCATCCAGGAGCTTGCCATCACGGCGAGCCTTGGCGTGTTCCTTATCATTTTCACCGACCGCTTCCTGCTCCCGGTCATCATCTCCTACACGAAGATGACGCAGGAATTCCGGAAGCGGGTGAACTTCCGGCGCTTTGCCCTCCAGCCTTACTGGCGCCGGCTGGTGAATTTCACCACCGCCCCGCTCAGTTCGGTCATCATCATCGTCACCTCGGCCATCCTGCTCGCCTACGGCTGGATCGAGTCCCACAAGGTCAAGATTGGCGATCTCTTCGCCGGCGTGCCGGAGCTCCGGCAGGATTCCCGCTACAACCGTGACAGCGCCGTGGTCACCCGCGAGTTCAGCATCGGCGTCGATGTCATCACCGTGCTCGTCGAGACCGTGCCCAACGCCGTCATCGACCACGACATCATGGCGCTGGTGGACCGCTTTGGCTGGCACATGCGCAACGTCGAGGGCGTCCAGTCCACGATGTCGCTGGCGGACCTGGCCAGGACCATCAACGCGGGCTGGAACGAGGGCAGCCTCAAGTGGCGCATCATCGCGCGCAACCCGGCCATGCTGGCGCAGTCCGTCTCGCCGGTCGAGACGGCCAGCGGCCTGCTCAACAACGACGGCAGCGTCATCCCCATCATGATCTACCTGCGGGATCACAAGGCCGAGACCATCCAGCGCGTGATCGCCGCCGTGAAGGAGTTCCGCGCCGTCCATGACAGCGACCGCGCCCGGTTCAAGCTCGCCACCGGCAATGTCGGCGTCATGGCCGCCACCAACGAGGTCGTGGCGGCCGCCAAGACGCCCATGGTGCTGTGGGTTTACGCCGCCGTCATTGTGCTGTGCCTGCTCTCCTTCCGCTCCTGGCGCGGCGCGCTGTGTGTCATCCTGCCGCTGATCGTCGTCTCCTACCTCGGTTACGCTTTGAAATTTCATCTCAACATCGGCCTCAAGACCTCGACCCTTCCCGTCATCGCGCTCGGTGTCGGCATCGGCGTGGACTACGGCATCTACCTCTTCTCGGCCATCCGGGAGCGGTTGCGGGACGGCGAGACTTTCGAGGACGCGCTGTGCTTCGCCTTCGCCACGATGGGCACCTCGGTCATGTTCACCGGCACCGCGCTGGCGGCGGGCGTCGGCACCTGGGCGTTCTCCGCGCTGAAGTTCCAGGCCGACATGGGCATCCTGCTCTCCTTCCTCTTTTTCTTCAACATGCTCGGCGCGATGTTGCTCATGCCCGCCCTCGGCCGCTGGCTCTTCCGCGACAAGCTTGCCGGCCGTCTCAAGCCGTCCTCTGGCCCGGTGAAGTGAAACCAAGGCTTCTTTGTGGGCGGGGTGCCCTCACCCCGTTGCCCTTGCATGGTGGTGGACGAGGGCGTCCGCTCCGCACCCGGTTCAGCGTCGCCGCACCATCCATTCACTTCGCCGAGTTTGGTGTGGTGCCCACCGCGGGCGGCATGACGACCGTCGGGGTCGGCGCTCGCAGGATGGCGTAGGCCGGGATCATCAGCACGCCGTATTGCTGGAAAAAATCGAGCTGTCCCCTCAGCGCCTGTCGGTCGGCCTCGGGCAGGAGTGCGGTGATGCTTTTCAAAGCAGCGTCATTCAGCTCAGCCCATTCCGGAGAGCCAGTCTCGACCTTGAGTGATTTGGTCTTCAAGTCCCGCAAGAGCGCCTCGACATCCGTCCCCTGCTGCTCCGGGAGACCGAGCACCTGGCTGATCAGCGCGCCTTGGAACTGGGCGAACGCGACCGGATCGGATTCAATCACGTCGGCATCCTGGATGAACGGCCCGAGGGAAAGGACGTTGATCTGGTTGTCCGCCATGCGTGCCTGCACCTCGGTCGCTTCACGCGCCGCGGCGGTTTCGAACATCTTGCGAAACGTCATGCCCACGAACCGTCCCGAGTCGCGTACTGAGCCGTAGGAAAACGAGATCTCCGATTTTCGGGCGTCCAACTCCTTCTTCACCGCCGCCAGTTCGGTTTCCAAGGCCAGATTTTGCCGCGCCAGCTCGGGTTGTGTCGCAGCACTTCCGCCCGGCTGCCCCGCCTCCGCCTTTCGGTTGGGCGGCTTTTGACCCGGTCGGGCCGCGAGTGGCTCG
>DATFUQ010000126.1:0-3517 GCA_035260745.1 Lacunisphaera sp.
GAGGCTGAAACGCGTCGGCCAGCCACGTTCCACCACCGCCAGCAGAACCTCGAATCCCTGTCTAGAAAGGTTGCTCGGCTGTTTCTGCGCCAGCAGCCAGCGATGCAACGCCCGCCGGGTGACGGCCCGCGGCATCCCGGCCAGCGCCCGGAGATTCAGCCGCTTGGTGCGGTCGAGTGGGGCGAGCTCATCCACCCATGCTTCCAATGCCTGCTCGTCCTCCTCCAGGCGTTCGCGCGACAACGCCGCGCCGGCCAGTGCGTCCCGCCCCGCCGCCTTGATCCAGGCCGGCAGCACCCGGCCGCGGATCCGGTTGCGAAAATAATCCCCACCCGCGTTCGAAGAATCCTCGCGCCACTTGATCCCGGCCCGGCGCAACGTATTCACCAGCTCGGCCTTCTTGAGCGTCAGCAACGGACGCAGATGCGTGCGGCCATCGCCGAGCACCAGTACCGGACGCGGCGCGGCAAGCCCGCCCGTGCCGCTGCCGCGCGCGAGCCGCATCAGCATGCTCTCGGCGATGTCGTCCTGCTGGTGCGCCAGCCAGAGTACGCGGCTGCGCCGCCGTTTCATTTCCTCGGCGAAAAAGAGGTGCCGGGCGGCGCGAGCCTCAGCCTCGCTGGCACCTTGGCGGGCTCCGCGCCACCGCCCCACCCGCAGCCGCACACCCAGCGCGGTGCAGACGCTCCGGCAGAATTTCTCGTCGGCCGTGGACTCGCGCCCGCGCAGTCGGTGGTTGAAATGCAAAGCCAGCAGTTTTCCCCTCTGCCTGGGCCAGTGCGCCCACAACAAGTGCAGCAGGGCCAGAGAATCCGCCCCGCCGGAAAATGCGACGGTCCAAGCGCCCCGCCCGGACTTTTTCTCCACCCAGCGCAGCACCGCTGGATGCAACCGGGCGGGTGGCAGTGCCTCCCCCACCCGCGCGACCTTGGCGGACCAGTCAGGCTTGGATTTTCCCTGGCGTGTCATTGTTGTAGGAGCCTGCTTGCAGGCGATGGTGGGTTCAAATCGCCTGCAAGCAGGCTCCCACAAAAGAGGTCACTTGAAACTCAGATATTCCTTGCCGAAATACGACACGAGCGCAGCGGGAATCTTCACCCGGCCGTCGGCCTGCAGGTTGTTTTCCAGCAGCGCGGCCAGCACGCGCGGCACGGCGAGACCCGAGCCGTTGAGCGTGTGCACCAGCTCGGGCTTGCCGGTTTCCTTGCTGCGGAAACGGATCTGCGCCCGGCGGGCCTGGAACGCCTCGAAATTGGAGCAACTCGACACTTCGAGCCAGCGCTTCTGGCCGGCCGCCCAGACCTCGAGGTCGTATTTTTTCGACTGGGCGAAGCCGAGGTCGCCGCCGCACATCAGCAGCACGCGATACGGCAGCTCCAGCTTCTGCAGCAGCCGCTCGGCATCGGCGCGCAGCTTCTCCAGCTCGTCATAGCTGGCCGACGGATGCACCCACTTGAGCAGCTCGACCTTGTCAAACTGGTGCACGCGGTTGAGCCCGCGCACGTCCTTGCCGTAGCTGCCCGCCTCGCGGCGGAAGCACGGGGTGTAGGCGCAGCGGCAGACCGGCAGCGCGTCCTCGTCGAGGATCTCGTCGCGGAAAAAATTGGTCAGCGGCACCTCGGCCGTCGGCACGGCATAGAGCCGGTCGGGCGTGGTCTCATACATCTGCCCCTCCTTGTCGGGCAGCTGGCCGGTGGCGGTGGCGCTGGCCGCGTTGACGAAGATTGGCGGGCTGACCTCGGTGTAGCCCGCCTTCACGTCCTCATCCAAAAAAAACTGCAGCAACGCGCGCACGAGCTTGGCGCCGTCGCCGATGAAGAACGGGAAGCCCGCGCCCGTCACTTTCGCTCCGCGGGCAAAGTCGATCAGGTTGCTGAAGCCGGGAATCTCCCAGTGCGGGGTCGCGTGCTTCGATGCCGCGTCCACTGAGCCGTGGGTCGCGTGCACTTTGTTCTGCTCGGGTGTCTTGCCGTCCGGGACGGTGGTGTGGGGAATGTTGGGCAGCGTGAGCATGGCCGTGTGCCATTTCTCCTCGAGCGACTTCAGCCCCTCCTCCTTCGCTTTTACCTCGGCCGAGACCGCCTTCATCTCCTGCACCTTGGTCGAGAATTCCGCCGAGCCTTTCTTCAGCGCGGCCATCTCGTTGTTCGCCGCCTTTTGCCTGGCCCGCAAACCCTCCACCTCGGTCAGCAGCGCGCGCCACGCCGTGTCCAGCGCCAGCACGCCGTCGAGGTCAACCGCGAGGTGCTTCTTGGCGATGGCCGCGCGCAGGATGGCGGGCGATTCCCGGAGGATTTTGGGGTCGAGCATGACGGGTTACGTTGAAGGGATATCCCGCCCATTGAACAACCATTTTATCCGCCACCGGCGGGTTTCCCCGCGGCAGGTTCAGCGGCTGGAGGTGACCACCGCGCGCACCTGCGCCTTGTGCAGCGCGGCTTCGATGCGGTGAAAGAGATGAAAGACTTCCTTGGCTGACAGCAACCGGAGGTCGCCGAGCGGCGCCTGGATGGAGTAGTTGGTCGGGCTTTTGAGCGGATAAGGCCCGTATTGCCGCGGGTCGGTGGGCCCGAAGAGCCCGATGGTCTTGAAACCCATCGCGGCGGACAGGTGCATCGGCCCGCTGTCGTTCGATATCACCCAGTCCGCCTTGGCCAGCAGCGCCGGCAGCGAGGTCAGGCTGGTGTTGCCCGTGAGGTTGAGGAAGGTGCCGTCGGGGAACGACTCCTTGCACGGCAGGTAATTGCTGCCCGCCCACACGACCTTGCGCCCGGCCTCGCGGATCAACTGCGCGGTGAGCTGGGCGAAGCCGTTCCACTTCTTGTTGCTCTGGCCGCTGTCGGGGAAGATCAGCACCGGCCGCAGGCCCTTGCGCGGCTCCATAAAACTCAGGTTGAGCCGCTCGAGCTCGCGGAAGCGCAGCGGCCCGGCCAGCCGCGGTTCGGCGCCGACCGTCGTGCAAAATTGCAGCAGGATGTCCAGCACGTGGCTCTGGTTGCCGCCGGGCGGCAGCGGGATTTTTTCGCCGTAGAAAAGCCCCGCGCCCTCGCGCGCGTCGCTGCGGCCGACCTTGCGCTTGCCGCGCGCCCACTTGGTCATGAGCCCGGTGCGGAGCAGGCCCTGGAAGTCGAGCACGAGGTCGAATTCCTTTTTCCGCACCTCGCGCATCATCGTCAGGAAGCCGCGCGCGCCCTCGTGGCGTCGGAACACATAGGCCTGGTCCACCGCCGCGCACGAGCGCACCAGCGGCGAAAAGATGTCGCGCACGATCCAGGATATGCGCCACTCGGGCCGCTGCGCCTTGATGGACGCGGCGACCTGCAGCCCGTGCACGATGTCACGGAGCGCCGAGGGCTTGATGATGAGCATTTCCGGCATGGCGGGAGAACGAGACCGCGATTTCCGCGGGGCGTTCCCAAGGTTGCCGGCAGGCAATTAAACGCAAACGTGAACCGGCGGGGCGCGCTGGTTCTCCGGCCGGATTTACCCGGAATTTGCCGCGGTCGTCAAAGCGACC
>DATFUQ010000127.1:0-14236 GCA_035260745.1 Lacunisphaera sp.
CCACCGCCGAGAGCAGCGACTCGATGGCACCGAGCAGGGCGATGGTGAACGCCGGCCGGATCAACCCGCTGAGGTGGTCGAGATCAAGCCCGGGGAAATGAAACGAGGGCAGTCCCTGCGGGATGCCGCCAAACTTGCTGCCGATGGTGTCGGTGGCCCAGCCCAGCCGGTGGTAGAACTGAACGATGAGCATGCCCGCCGCCACCGCCACGATCGAGCCGGGCACGCGGCTCCAGCGCTTGGGCCAGAATACAATGATCGCCACCGCCACGAGCGCCAGGGCCACGGTGGGCCAGCTGATGCTCGGCAGCACCGCGGCCAGCGCGCCCATTTTGGGCAGAAACTGCGCCGGCTCATTCTCCAGTTGCAGGCCGAGCAGTGCGTGGATCTGCGTGGAGAAGATGGTGACCGCGATGCCGCAGGTGAATCCGACCGTGACGGGATGGGGCACGAACTTGATGAGGCTGCCCAGCTTCAGCGCGCCCAGCGCAAACAATATCCCCCCCGCCATCATCGTGCACAGCAGCACATCCGCCAGGCCGTATTGCGCCACCATCAGGGCAATCAGTCCGACGAAGGCTCCCGCCGGCCCACCGATCTGCACCGATGATCCGCCCAGCGCGGAAATGAGGAACCCGCCGATGATGCCCGTATAAAGGCCGGCCACGGGCGTCGCGCCCGAGGCAATGCCCAGGCCGATGCAGAGTGACAACGCCACCACCCCCACGGTGAGTCCGGCCCCAAGATCAGCGAAGAATTTGGCCGGGGTGTAGCCCCGCAGGGCGTCGACCAGCTTCGGCCTGAAATAGAATTTCTTTTTCGCCCAGGGAGGCGTCGATTCAATCATCAGTTTGGAGGCTGAGGGTAATCACCCGGTTTGGCAACGGGCCGTTCAGGAATCTTGGGGTAATAACAGGCGGGCTGCTGGCCGGAATAAGCAGCCTAAGCCTCGGGCCGCCAGGTCAGCGCGTGGCATAGCGCCACGCCGGCGGCGTCCGCCTCGTCGAAGCCCAGCGTGCGGCCGTGACCGAGCATCGCCATCACGGTGCGCGCCATCTGTTCCTTGCTCGCCCGGCCCTGCCCCACCACCGCGAGTTTCACGCGCAGCGGGGCATACTCGAAGATATCCTTCTGCTTCAGCGCGGCGGCCGCGATGGCCGCGCCGCGCGCGGCGCCAAGGATCTGCGCCGTCTGGAAATTCTGCACGTAGATGGTCTGCTCCAGCGCCACGTGGCGCGGGTCGTATTCCGCCACCAGCGCCGCCACCGCCCGGTGGATTTCGCCGAGGCAGTGCGCCATCGAAAGTTTGGCCGGCACCCTCACCGTCTGGCTGCGCAACAGCACCGGCTGCCGGCCGGACGCAAACTCAATCAACACGAGGCCGGTCCCGCGCAGGCTCGGGTCGATGCCGAGCACCCGGCCGTGGAACGCGGGCCGCGACAGCATCGGCGCCTCCGGGCAGGACTTGGCCGCGAGTTTCCCCTCGAGCTTTGCCTTCCACATCTGTCTGACGGATTGTCGTGCCATCGTTCTCGTTCTCTTACTCTTTCTCGTTCTCTCCAACAACTAAAACACCAGCAGCTTCACGGCCGCCGCCGCCGTCAGCCCCAGCGCGGTGGTCTCGAATACTTTTTGATTCATCCGGGCCGCGGCGAAATAGCCGATGAGGCAGCCCGCCGCCACCGCGGGCGCCAGCCGCAGGTTCAGGACAAGACTTTCGCGGTTGATCAGGCCGAGGTTGACCATGAACGGCACCTTGAACCAGTTCAGCAGGAGAAAAAACACGGCGTTCGTGCCGAGGAAACCCATCTTGGGCAGCCGCATCGCCAGCAGGTAGATCGTCATGACCGCACCGGCGGCGTTGGCGACCAGCGTGGTGAACCCCGCCAGCAATCCCGTGCCCGCCGAGACCCACAGCGGGGCGTGGGCCAGGGCATTCTCGTCCGGCGCCTGCCGCGATTTCCGCCAGAAGTGGAGCGACACCAGCAACGCGAGGATGACCCCGATCAGCTGCTTGGTCTGCAGATCATCGATACGCCCGAGCGCCAGCCAGCCGAGCACCACGCCCGCCGCGGTCCACGGAAACAGCTTCCAAAGATGCCGCCACTCGGTGTGCCGCCGGTAGAGCAGCACGCCGAACACGTCGCCCAGGATCAGCATGGGCAGGATGATTCCCGTCGCCTGTCGCGCCGGCATCGCGTTGGCCAGCAGGCCCACGAACAGTATGTTCACCCCCGGAATGCCCGTCTTCGCCAGGCCGACGCCCACGGCCCCGGAAATCAACAGGGCCCATTGCCACGGTTCAAAACTCATGCCGTGCCAGTTTGGTGCGAAATGCTCCCGTTGGCCACCTGCAAAACCTGCCAGCCGCTGTCACTTGCCGGCAGGCTCGTGCCGGTGGCGATGACCTGCGGTTCGCCATCGAGCGACGCCCAGAAACGGGCGCGCCGCGCCGGGTCGAGTTCGCCCAGCACATCATCGCACAGCAGCACCGGGGTGATGCCGCCCTTGGCCTGGAAATACGCCGCCTGTGCCAGCCGCAGCGCAATGACGAGGCAGCGCTGCTGTCCCTCGGAGGCGAATTGCTTGGCCGGCCGGCCGTTGAGCAGCAGTTCGAGATCATCGCGGTGCGGCCCGCGCTCCGTGGATTTCAACAAAATGTCGCGCGGCCGGCTCTTCGCCAGCAAGGCCGCAAACTCCTCGCGGCCGGCCGCAGCGGTGTCCGGTGCGTAGATCAGCCCGGCGGATTCATCCTCCGGAACGAGGCGGACATGGGCGACGCGGAACAGGTCGCTCAATTCCGCGAGACCCACCGTGCGCTTCGTCATCAGGATGACGGCGTGGACGGCCATTTCATGCTCAAACGCCTCCAGCGCGCCGGCATCGCGCCCGCCTTGCTTGAGCAGCATGTTCCGCTCCGCGACGGCCCGAGTGAAGGATTGCAACGCGCCCAGGTAGGCGGGATCCATCGCCGCGAGGGTCAGGTCAAGCCAGCGGCGGCGCAGGGAAGGCGAGCCGCGCAGGAACTGGTTGTCCTGCGAGGAAAAGACGACTGTGGGGAATTTCCCGATAATGTCGGCCAGCCGCGTGACCTTCCCCTGCTCCCACATCACCTCACGGCTTTGCGGCGCCAGCGTGACGGTGAGGCGGCTTTCGCCGAACTGCTCGTGCTCGATGGTGAAGGCCAGGCCCGCCGACGGCTGGTCCAACCCCAGGAGGGCGCGCGATTCCGCCCCGCGGAATGAGCGCAGTGCTGTCACATAGCCGAGGGCCTCGAGAAAATTGGTCTTCCCCTGCGCGTTCGCGCCGCAGAGGAATGTCCGCCGCCCGGTCAGCGCGAGGTCCACGAGCGACAGGTTGCGAAAACCCTGCAGGGTTACTTTCGAGAAACGCACCGGGCCAGTCAGCCAACCGCCCCGCCCCGTGTCCATTTGGTTCTTGCGGAAAGGCGTTCCCCGCTGCTTCTTGTCCGCCTTTATGAGCCATGATCCCGCCGCCAACGAAGTTGCCGTGCTGAAGACCAGCTACGGCGAAATCACCATCGCCTTCTGGCCCGATGTCGCGCCAAAGACTGTCGCCAATTTCAAGAAGCTCGCCCGCGAGGGTTTTTATGACGGCACGGCCTTCCACCGCATCATCAAGGGTTTCATGGTCCAGGGCGGCTGCCCCAACACGAAGGCGGGCGAAACCGGCCAACCCGGTACCGGCGGCCCGGGCTACAAGATCAAGGCCGAGTTCAACGCCAAGCCCCACGTGCGCGGCGTCATCTCCATGGCCCGTTCCGCGCACCCCGACTCGGCCGGCTCGCAGTTCTTCCTCTGCCACGGCGAGGCCAAGTTTCTCGACCGCCAATACACCGCCTTCGGCCAGCTGATCAAGGGCGACGAGGTGCTGGAGCAGCTCGCCAATGTTCCGACCCAGGCGGGCGGCGGCGGCGAAAAGAGCGTCCCCATCAGCCGTGCCGCCCTGGAGAGCGTCAAGATCGTCCCGGCGGCCTGAGCCGGCCGGCAGGCGACAAACGATTACATCTGCAGTTTGCCAATTTCCAACAGCGGAATGACCGGAGCGCGCGGGGCGCGCTTGGTTGCGGATGAAGGCAGATTATCAGGATTCACGGGTCGGCCCTCCAGCTGCGCGCGGGTAAACTCGACGCCGTATCTGACCCAGTCGTTGGACTGCGCCTTGTCAATTTCCTCGAGCAACCCGGCCACACCTGATTTGTCGTTCAGGCACAGGCGCACGACCGCCAACGCGAGCAAGATGCGGTTCTTCTCCTTCAAGCGCGGGAAGTCTGCCTGCACAAGGTTGACGCTGGCGATCCGCGGTTCATGGGCCGTGGCTTTCACCCACGCCAGCATCTCAGAATTCGAGGCCTGCCGCGGCGCGGCGACGATCGACTATTGCAACAAGTCCCAGAGCTTGGCGGCCGCTTCCTCGGGCAAGCGGTAATACAGGTCAAAGCGCGAGAAATGCTTCTGGCTTTCAATCTGACACAGCTCGTGCAGCACCGCGGGATTGGTCGAGCCCGCTGCAACGGCCCGTTCCCACCGCTCCGCCGCATGCCCCAATCGCCGTCTTTGACCGCGTCCGAGCCCAGCGCAAGTCTTCGCCGCGAAGCCGGCTCGCCTCACGACGACGCGCTGCCGAACCGGGTGAATTCCTCCGTGACGCTCTGGCAGAGTCCGACGAACGTCTCCTCGCCGAGCGACAGCCGCCGGCCGCGCAGGTAGGCCACGCCCCAGCGGCGGCGCAGTTTGCGTTTGCCCAGAGGCAGTGAGACCAGCGCCCCGGCCGCCAGCTCCGCCCGCGCGACCCACGGCGCGAGCACGCCGACGCCCAGGCCGATCTTCACCAGTTCCTTGATCGCTTCCATACTGCCAAGCTCCAGGAAATTGGCCAGTGGCAGTCCCTCGGCCTGGAAATATTCCTTCACCAGCCGGAAGGTGTAGCTCGTCTGGTTGTAGAGGATCAGCGTTTCCCGCTCCAGGGTTTCGCGTTGCACACGCCCGGCGCGCGCCCACGGATGCGCCGGTGCGAGCAGGAAGCGCATCTCATCCATGAACAGCGGCACGAAGGCCAGTTCCTTCAGCCCGGCCGGCTCCAGCATGATCGCGAGGTCAATCCGGTTGTGCAACAGCAGCTCGACCTGCCGGGCATGGTCGCCCGGGTCGATCGAGATCGCGCACTTGGGGAAACTCTGCTTAAATTCCCGCAACACCGTCGGCAGGATGTATTGACAGGCCGTTGTGCTCGCGCCCAGCCGCAGCCGCCCATGGCCCCAGCGCGACAGCTCCTCCAGCCCGGTGCGCGCAGTCTTCATCTCCACGAGGATTTTGTCCACGTGCTGCAACAACTGCTCGCCCGCCTGCGTCAGGCTCACGCGCCGGCCCGCCCGCTCGAACAACCGGCAACCCGCTTGCTCCTCCAGCGCCTTGATGGCGTGGCTGATGGCGCTTTGGGTCAGGAACAGTTCCTGCGCGGCCTGGGTGAAGCTGCCCAGCCGCGCGAGCGCGGCGAAGGCCAGCAGGTGGCGGGTGTCGAAAACGTTGGCTTGCATGATGTCCTGACTGGTCATGCCAGGCATGAATTCGGCTCATTCCAGCCATGAATTCTTTGAAGAGCAGTAATCAGGCCAAACCCGCCGGCTGGCACGTCATGCGCTTGGTCATTGATGCAGCCATGCCCGCCACCATTCATTCCGCTATCGCCGCCCCGCGCCCCCTGCGCGTGGGCTTTTTGGCGCTGACGGATGCCGCTCCGCTGATCGCGGCGCAGGAGCTCGGGCTGTTCGCGCACCACGGCCTCCGCGTCCAGCTCTGCCGCGAGGTCGGCTGGGCCACCATCCGCGACAAGATCATTTTCGGCGAGCTTGAAGCCGCCCATGCGCTCGCGCCGATGCTCTGGGCGGCGCAGCTTGGGCTCGGCTGCGCACCCGCCGCCGTCTGCACCGGCCTGGTGCTCAACCTCCATGGCAACGCCATCACCATTGCAAACCGCCTGTGGGTCGCCGGCGTGTGCGACACCGCCACGCTCCGCACGGAAGCACTGCGCCGCCGTGGCGAAAACAAGCTGACCTTCGGCGTCGTCTTCCCGTTTTCGACCCACCACCTTCTGTTGCGCCAGTGGCTGCAGTCCGCCCGGCTCGATCCCGAGCGCGATGTCCGCATCGCCGTCGTGCCGCCGGCCCAGATGTCCCGCAACCTCGCCGCTGGCACGCTCGACGGCTACTGCGCCGGCGAACCCTGGAACACGCTCGCCGTGCAGCACGGCGAGGGCTGGTGCCCCGCTTGGAGCGCGACACTTTCGCCGGGTCATGTGGAGAAAGTCCTGATGGTTCGCGGTAGCTTCGCGAAGCAGCGCGCCGCCGAGCACAGCGCGTTGATTGCCGCGTTGGCCGCGGCGGCCGCCTGGTGCGACGAACCCCACCACCGCGGCCAGCTCGCCGAAATGCTCGCCTCACCGGTTTATCTCAACCTGCCCGCGAAGGTGATCGCCCCCGCCCTGCTCGGCCGTTTTGCCTGTGGCCACGAGCGGGTCGAGCTCGTGCCCGATTTTCATGTTTTCAGTCACGGTGACGCCAGCGCCCCCACCCCGGCTCGCGCCGCCTTGCTCCAGGCCGAGCTCGTCTCAGCCGGCCTCGTGCCGCGTGCGCTCGTCCACCCCAGTTTACCCCGCCGCCTCTTTCGCGAGGACTTGTATCGCGAAGCTACCGTCAACCTCGACTCACATGCACCAACCCACACCAAGCTCCACGGCGGGGCACTCGTCCCCGCTTAGCCGCCGTCAATTCATCTCCCGCGGCGCCACCTTGGCCGGCGCCGCCGCCCTCTGGTCCGCCCTCGGTTCCAAAGGCTGGGCCGCCCCCGCCGCGCCGGCCTCCGACGCCCCCGAGGTGGCCGATCTCAACTTCGGCATGATCGCGCTGACCGACTGCTCGCCCATCGTCATCGCGCATGAGAAGGGCTTCTTCAAAAAATACGGCGTCAACTCCACCGTCACGAAGGGCGCCAATTGGGCCGCCATCCGTGACAACCTCTCCACCGGCTCGATCCAGGCCACCCACATGCTCATCGGCATGCCGCTCGCCTCGACGATGGGTCTCCTCGGCGCGCCAAAAAAAACGATGGTCATTCCTTGGCTGCTCAATCGCAACGGCCAAGCCATCACCCTCAAGGCCGAGTGGAAAGGCAAGGTCGGCGCTGACCCGAAGGCCCTCAAGCCCTTCGTCGACCAGGCTAACAAGCTCGGCGAGCCGCTCACCTTCGCGCAGACCTTCCCGCCCGGCACCCACGCGATGTGGATGCGTTACTACCTCGCCGCCGGCGGCATCAATCCCGACAAGGACATCAGCCTCATCGTCATCCCGCCCGCGCAGATGGTTGCCAACATCAAGATCGGCAAGATGGACGGATTCTGCGTCGGCGAACCGTGGGGCGCCCGCGCCATCGCCGACGGCATCGGCTACACCTCCGTCTCCACGCAGGACATGTGGAAGGATCACCCGGAGAAAGTCTGCGCGTTCACCGAAGAGTTTGCCGAAAAAAATCCGAAGACCGTCAAGGCCGTCCTCAAGGCCCTGCACGAGGCCAGCGTGTGGCTCGACATCATGGAAAACCGCCCCGAACAGTGCGACCTCGTCTCCAAGGCCACTTACATCAACTGCGACGCGAAGACGATCCTCGGCCGCCTGCAAGGCCACTTCGATTACGGCGATGGCCGCAAGAAGGAGGACGAGTTCTACATGCACTTCAGCAAGCGGAACTGCAACTACCCGCAGGCCAAGTATGCGAAGTGGTTCCTCTCCCAATACCGCCGTTGGGGCATGGTTACCGGCGCGCCCGACTACGAGGGCGTCGCCAAGCGCGTCATGCGCGCCGACCTCTACGAGGAGGCGATGAAGGAAATCGGCTACGCCCACGGCGGCGCCGATGCCGCGCCCGAGACGCTCTTCGACGGCGCCACCTTCGACCCCGCCAACCCCGAGGCCTACGCCACCGGCTTCGCGGTCAAGAACCTCAAGGGCTGACCGCAATGAACGCCACCACAAGCCCCTCCGGACTTTATTGGCAGGCGTGCCGCCAGCCCGCCGTCTGGTCGCGCGCCATCAAGCTCGGGCTCGTGGTCGGCCTCATCCAGGTCGTGCTCAACCAGGGCGACCACTGGCTCCGCCACGAGGTCGATGCGGCGGTCATCGTGAAAACCATCCTTTCGCCACTGCTCTCCTTCTCCATCGCGTTCGCTTCCGCCGCCGCGACGCACGTCGAAAACCTTCAACGCACCGCTCCATGAAACCCTTCAAATTCGACTGGCTCGTGCTGCCGGCCGTCGGCATCGGCATCGTGCTCGTGCTCTGGACCGTCTCCAGCAACACCTGGGCGCCCAACCTGCCTTCGCCGCTGAAAACCTGGCAGGCCAGCCGCGACTACGTCCTCGAACCTTTCGCCAAGCGCGGCGAGATGGACCAAGGCATCCTGCGCTTCACCTGGTATTCCCTGCTCCTCGTCGCCAAGGGTTACGCGATTGCGCTGCTGGTCGGCACGCCGATCGGGTTCTGCCTCGGGCTCTCGAAAACCTTCACCAAGCTCTTCGACCCCATCATCCAGATCCTGCGCCCCGTCTCGCCGCTGGCCTGGCTGCCGCTCGGACTCGTGCTCTTCATGAGCGCCGGCAAGGAGGCCGGCACCTACGGCGCGCTCTTCACCATCGCCATCTGCGCGATGTGGCCGACCGTGCTCAACACCGCCGTCGGCGTGCGCGCCGTGCCACAGGATTTCCTCAACGTCGGCCGCGTCCTCAAACTCTCGCGCTGGAAGACCCTGACCAGGATCCTCATCCCGGCGACACTGCCCTATATGTTCACGGGTTTCCGGCTGTCGCTCGGCATCGCCTGGCTGGCCATCGTCGCCGCCGAGATGCTCACCGGCCGGCCCGGCGCCGGCGGCTTCCTCTGGCAGGAATACAACGCCCTCATCTACGAGCACATCATTCTCTCGATCATCGTCATCGGCCTCGTCGGCTTCGCCCTCGACCGGCTGATGAGCGTGCTGGAGCGGCGGTTCAAGTCAGTCTGATCCCATGGCCTTTCTCGAAATCACCAACGTCTCGAAGGGTTTCGGCGGCCCGCCGGTGCTCGCCAACGTCAACCTCGCCATCGAGCGCGGCGAGTTCGTCGCCATTGTGGGCTACTCCGGCTCCGGCAAGACCACGCTCATCTCGCTAATCGCCGGCCTGACCAGGCCTGACACCGGCACCGTCAAGCTCAACGACCTCGAGATCACCGCGCCCGGCCCCGACCGCGGCGTCGTTTTCCAGAATTACTCGCTGCTGCCCTGGCTCACCGTCACCGAGAACATCGCCCTCGCCGTCGACCAGGTGTTCCCCAACCACTCGGCTCAGAAACGCCGCCAGCTCGTTGCCGCGGTCATCGCCACCGTCAACCTCACTCCGGCGCGCGACAAGCTCCCTCGCGAGCTTTCCGGCGGCATGCGCCAACGTGTCTCTGTCGCCCGCGCGCTCGCGATCGATCCGCAGATTCTCCTGCTCGACGAACCGCTCTCCGCGCTCGACGCCCTCACCCGCGCCACGCTCCAGGACGAGTTCGAGCGCATCTGGGAGAAGGACAAGAAGACCGTCGTCCTGATCACCAACCACGTCGATGAGGCCCTGCTCCTCGCCGACCGCATCATCCCGCTCACTCCCGGCCCCGGCGCCACCTTGGGGCCCTCCTTCAAGGTCGCCCTCGCCCGCCCGCGCGATCGCAAGGCGCTCAATCACGAGCCCGAGTTCAAGCGCCTCCGCGCCCTCGTGACCAACGAGCTCCTCAGTTACGGCGCGCGCCGCCAGGCCACCGTCACGCGCAAACTCACCCTGCCGGACATCCTGCCCGAGGATCTCGACAAGCCACGCACCAGCCGCCGCCCGCTCCGGCTGCACGAAATCAAGGAGGAGAAGGTTCTCCTTAACTCCTGAGCCGCTCCGTCCATCCGCCTGCCATGTCATTCCCACCACCTGTCATTCTGAGCATCGCGAAGAATCCACGTCATCGCCCGCGGCATCATGCCTGCGCCGCTGGATTTTTCGCTGCGCTCAGAATGACACGCGTTCGGACCTTTGTGTCTGTCCTCTGCTCTCCGTCCTCCGTCCTCTGACCACATGAGTTCCTTCCTCGAAATCTCCCGCCTCGGAAAAACCTACGACACGCCCAAGGGTCCCGCCGTCATCGTTGAGAATTTCGACCTGCGCATCCGCAAAGGCGAGTTCGTCACCCTCATCGGCCACTCGGGCTGCGGCAAGTCCACTGTCCTCTCCATCGTGGCCGGCCTCAGCGACGCCACCACCGGCGGCATCATCCTCGCCGGCAAGGAGATTATTGGGGCCGGTCCCGACCGCGGCGTCGTGTTCCAGTCGCCCTGCCTGCTGCCGTGGCTCACCGCCTACGAGAACGTCATGCTCGGTGTCGAGCAGGTCTATTACACCGCCAACGCCGCGGAGCGCCGGCAGATCGTGGAGTATTACCTCACCGTCGTGGGCCTGGCCGACGCCATGCGCAAAAAGCCGGCCGAACTCTCCCAGGGCATGCGCCAGCGCTGCGGCATCGCCCGCGCCTTCGCCCTCTCGCCCAAGCTGCTCCTGCTCGACGAGCCGTTCGGCATGCTCGACTCCCTCACCCGGGCCGAACTGCAGCAGGTGCTCATCGACCTGTGGCAGAAGGACCAGAAGACCGCGTTCATGGTCACCCACGACGTGGACGAGGCGCTTTTTCTCTCCGATCGCGTCGTCATGATGACCAGCGGCCCCGCCGCCACCATCGGCGAAATCCTCGAGGTAAAGTTTCCGCGCCCCCGCTCGCGCCAGCAGCTGCTGGAGGATCCCGAGTATTACCGTCTCCGCGAGGAGCTCATCGGCTTTCTTGAGGAACGCTCCCACCACCGGCCGGCGCCGCCGGCTGATCGCCCCCCCTTCGTTCCCCCGCCGGCCCGCCCTGCGCCGCCCCGCTCCGGTTTCAAGCGCATTCTGAGTGCGCTCACCGCCGCCTGATTTCCCGCTCACCGACCAACCTTGCCCACCATGAACTCACTCCACCGCCTCGCCGCGCTCCTCGCCCTCGCCGCCACCGCCCCGCTCACCCGCGCCCAATACGCGCCGCCACCGCCCGCGCGCCCGTTCCCGGGCTTCGTCAATGAGACGCTTCGCGCCACCGACGTTTACCTGAGCACCTGGGACATCGGCGTGAACGTCCGCTACCGTTACGAGGACAAGGACGACGCCGGGTTCACCGACGCCGGTTCCAACTGGGACTTCTCCCGCCGCCCGCAGGACGACAACAACAACCACTACTTGCTCTCGCGCGTCATGCCGCGCGTGGGTTACACCGCCAAATGGGTCGCCTTCCTAGTCGAGGGCCGCTCCAGCTATTCCCTCGGCGACGAGCGCTTCGCCCCCGCTGCCGCCGGCCAGGGGCTGGCCGAGCGCGACGGCCCGATGGACATCCACCAGGCCTACGTCTTCATCGGCAACCACAAGGAATTCCCCGTCTCCGTGAAACTCGGCCGCCAGGAACTCGTCTATGGCGACCAGCGCCTCCTCGGCCACCTCCGCTGGAACAACAACGCCCGCACGTTCGACGCCCTGAAGTTGCGCTGGCAGAACGCCCTTTTCGGCGTGGATGTCTTCAGCGGCGGCCTCGTCTACAACAGCAACAACCACCTGAACAAGTCCAACTCCCAGGATCATTTCTCCGGCGCGTGTTTCAATTTTCCCACGCTCGCGAAAAATGAAATCGTCGAAGCCTACCTGCTCGCCCGGAATGTCGAGCGCGGCATCGCCACCGACGCCGCGTTCTGGTCCAACGTGCCCGCGCCCTTCCGTTTCCCCGGCGCGCAGGATCTCTACACCGCCGGCCTCAAGATCAAGTCCAAGCCCCTCGCCTATGACGCCTGGGATTACGGCGTCGAACTCATGCACCAGTTTGGCAATCGCACCGCCGTTTTCCCCGCGACCACCGTTGCGGCCGCGCTCGCCGCGCCCCGCCTCAAGCAGGACGCCTACGCCGCCGTGCTCCAGGCCGGCTACACCTGGACCGAGCAGGCCTGGCAGCCCCGGCTCGCGCTCATCTACAGCTATGCCTCCGGCGACAAAAGCTCCGCCGACGGCGCCAGCGGCACCTTCCAGAATCTTTTCGCCACGACGCACCTGCACTACGGCTACATGGACTTGAACAGTCTGCAAAACCTGCAGGACATCCGCTTTGCCTGCACCGCCAAGCCCAAATCGAACATCAGCCTCGCCGCCGAAGTTCACTTCCAGTTCCTCGATCGCAACACTGACTTTTGGTATAACGTCGCCGGCGTGCCGCGCAACTTCACCGGCGCCGCCGCCGGCAGCGGCAAAGGCTACCGCATCAACCCCTCCTACAGCCGGCAACTGGGCGCCGAGGCGGACCTCGTCGCCGCGTGGACGTTCAAGCCCTGCGCCCAGATCGAAACCGGCCTGAGCCATTACTTCCGCGGAAACTATATCAAGCAGTCGCTGGCCGCCGTCGGCTCCAAGGACGCCAGCTACTGCTATGTGCAGCTGACGCTGAACTTGTAGGGCCCGCCGCCCGGCGGCGTGCCGTTTTCCCGTGTCCACCCTTCCCCTTCCCCCACCCGCTCCGCCCGCCGGCCCCTTCACGCCCGAGCAAAAGGAATATTTGCAGGGCTTCATGGCCGGCCTGCTGGCGGGCGGGGTGTTCGTCGGGACCAACGCGACGGGCCGGCTGACGGCTGACGCCGCCAGCGCCGCGAGCGGCAATCTCGCCGCCCCGGCCGAGGCCGCCTTCCACGGCACGCCGCTCGGCGACCTCTGCAAGGAAGAGCGCTGGAAATACGACGAGAACCCGCTCGACGCGTGGGAGCGGCTGCTGCGGCACGCCGACGAGGACAAGTTCCCGGATCCGGAGAACACCTACCGCTTCAAGTTCCACGGACTCTTCTACGCCGCCCCCGCGCAGGACAGTTTCATGCTCCGCCTGCGCGTGCCGGCCTGCGAGATCACGGCGGTGCAGCTCCATGGTCTCGCTGACCTGGCGCAGGAACTCGGCGGCGGCTATGCCCACATCACCACTCGCGGCAACCTCCAGATCCGCGAGTTCAAGCCCCGCGACTTGATCAAGGTGCTGACCCGCGTCCAGGAACTCGGGCTCACCTCCCGCGGCGCCGGCGCCGACAACATCCGCAACATCACCGCCTCGCCCAACAGCGGCTTCGATCCCGGCGAGCTGCTTGACGTGCGGCCCTTCGCCAAGGGCCTGCACCACTACATTCTCAACCAGCGCGACCTCTACGGCCTGCCCCGCAAGTTCAACGTCGCGTTCGACAACGGCGGCAGTGTCTCCGTCGCCGCCGACACCAATGACATCGGCTTCATCGCCCGCCGCGTCACCGAAAAATCCCTCGCCACAATCGACCAGCCCCCCGTTGCGCCGGGCGTCTATTTCCGCGTCCAGCTCGGCGGCATCACCGGGCACCTCGACTTCGCCCGCGACTCCGGCCTGCTGATCACCCCGGCGCAGGCCGTGGCCGTCGCCGCCGCGATGATCCGCGTGTTTGCCGAAAACGGCGACCGCACCAACCGCAAAAAGGCCCGGCTGAAATACCTGCTCGAGCGATGGGGCGTGGAGAAATTCCTCGAGGCAACGCAGAAGAAACTCGCCTTCCCGCTTATCCGGCTGCCGCTCCCCGCGTGCGAACCGCGCTGTCCCGTCCTCAAGCAGGGCTGGCTGGGCGTCCACCGCCAGGCCCAGCGCGGCCTCAACTCCCTCGGCGCCGGCGTGCCCGTCGGTCGCCTCAGCGTGAAGCACCTGCACGCGCTCGCCGACCTGGCCACCCACTACGGCCGGGGCGAACTGCGGCTCACCGTCTGGCAGAGCGTCATCATCCCGCACCTGCCCGATGCCTTCGTCGAGACCGTCCGCCGCTCGGCGCAGCGGCTCGGTTTTTTCACCGAGCCCCACAGCCTCGCCGGCGGCATCATCGCCTGCACTGGCAACCGAGGTTGCAAATACTCCGCCGCCGACACCAAGACCCACGCGGTCGCCCTGCAGCAGAGGCTCGCCAAGCTCCCCGGCGACGCGCCGCCCCTCAACATCCACTTCACGGGCTGCCCGCATTCCTGCGCCCAGCATTATTGCGGTGACCTTGGCTTCGTTGCCACCAAGCTCGCCGACGGCGCCGAGGGCTACCACGCCGTCCTCGGC
>DATFUQ010000128.1:0-4311 GCA_035260745.1 Lacunisphaera sp.
TAAGAGCCCTCGACCGCCGCACCGCCGATCTGGATCAGCTCGGGTGACTCCCAGCCGTCGACGCCGAACAGCGGGATGGTGAGGCCGAGCTCGCGGGCCTGCTTGCAGATGAGCGCGGCCTCGGCATAGTAGCCCGGCACGAAGACGCCCTCGACGCCGGCGGCCTTGATGGCCGTGAGCTGCGCGCGGAAATCCTTGTCGCCGTCGCTGTATTTCTGTTCGAGCACCACGGTGCCGGCGGCGGCCGTGAAGCGCTCGCGGAAGACCTTCGCCAGCCCGACGCTCTGCGCGGAGGATGCGGAGGAGAGCACCGCCGCGCGATTGATTTTCAGCGACTCCCGGGCGAACTTCGCCATCACCGCGCCCTGAAAATCGTCGATGAAGCACACGCGGAAGATGTAATTGCCCTTGGTGGTCACCGACACATTGGTCGCGCCGGGGGAAATGAGCGGGATTTTCTCCGTCTGGCAGATCGGGGCGGCTTCGAGCGTGCGGCCCGAGGTGATTTCACCGAGCACGGCGACAACCTTGTCGCGGGAGATGAGTTTCTTGACCACGGTGGCGGACTCGCCGGCCTTCGACTGGTCGTCCTCGGTGAGCAGCTCGAGCTGGCGGCCAAGGACGCCGCCGCCGGCATTGATCTCCTCGATCGCGAGCAAAGTGCCCTTGTGCGCGTTCTGGCCGAACACGGCCTCCTTGCCGGTGAGCGAGGCGAACTCGCCGATCTTGATGGTTTCCTGGGCGGCGACGGTGGCGGCCAGCACAACGGTGCCCAGGGCGAGCCGGGACACCTGGAACAAGGAACGGGTAAACATAGGGGAGGTTGGCAGGGTGGTGACCTAAAAGAAGCCGGGCGGGGCTTTCAACCCGCAACTGACGGCAATCCGTGAGAGGGGCGGGGAGCGGGACTTGTTCCCCGCGGCCGGCCGGCCTGAGGGGCGATTGAGCTTTGCCCCCGCGCCCGGTCAGTGCCTGACTGCCTGCGGCTTGAATCTCCTCGACCGCTATATCCTCCGCGAATGGCTCAATATGCTGGGGCTCCTGCTCGCCGCCACCATGGGCCTGCTGCTGATGACGGCGCTCTATGACAACCTGCGCGACCTCATCCAGCTCGGCGTCGGTTTCGGCGACGTGCTGCTCTATTACACCACGCTGATGCCGAGCTATCTGTCGATCGTGCTGCCGCTCTCCATGCTGCTGTCCCTGCTGTTCGTGCTCAGCAAACTCCACCGCAACAACGAGCTCACCGCGGTGCGCGCCGCCGGGCTGAACATCTTCGCCACCACCCGGGCGCTCTGGCTGGCCGGGCTGGTGCTTTGCGGCGTGTCGCTCCTGCTCAATGCCCGCGTGGTGCCGTGGTCGGTGGAGGCGTCGCGGAGCCTGCGCGAAAGTTTTGAATTCCGCGCCGAGTCCCAGTCGGTCCCCGGCGGCTCGCTCGGCCTGGTTTCCAGCGTGGCCTTCGACAACCAGCGGCAGAACCGGATGTGGTACATCAACCGCTACAGCCGTTTTTCCGGGACGGCCTACGGGATCACCGTGTCGCAGCTTAACGGGGCGCGCCGGGAAAAGATCCGCCTCATGGCGCGCGAGGGCTCTTATGATGCCATCCGGCGGACCTGGACCTTCCGCGACGGCCGCGAGATGTGGTTCGATCCCGAGCAGGGCGAGCTGCAGCGCACGGTCCCCTTCACGGAGAAGACCGTCCCGTATTTCACCGAGGACCCGACGCTCATGCTGCTCATCGACCGCAAGCCCGTCGATCTGTCGTTCAACGAGCTGCGCCGGATCACGGAATATTTCTCCATCGAGGACAACCCGAAGCTCGTTCGCTACGAGGTCCGCTACTATGGCCTGCTGGCCGACACGCTCGGGCCGCTCATCATCATCGCCATCGCGATCCCCTTCGCCATGTCGGGGGTGCGCGTCAGCCCCGCGGTGGGCGTGTCGAAGTCCATCGGGCTCTTCTTCATCTATTACATCCTGACCAACCTCGCGACGCTGCTGGGCGAAAAGGGCATCCTCGATCCCGTGTGGGCCGCCCTCATGCCGAACCTCGCGATGATCGGCCTCGCGGCCTACTTCTTCGGCCGGATGCGCTAGGTCCGCAGATAGGACGCGCCGTTGAGGTCGATGATGCAGCCGGTCAGGCTGGCCGGGGCGTCGGTGGCGAGCCAGGCGACGGTGCCGGCCACCTCCTCCGGGGTGGCGACGCGGCCGAGCGGGTGCTGTGCGAGGATCTCGGCGCGAGCCGGGCCGCCCAGGCTTGGCGCCGCCATGTCCGTGTCCACCCAGCCCGGTGCGATGGTGAACACGTAGATTTTTTCCGGCGCGAGCGATTTGGCCAGGGACTGGCCGAAGGAGTTGAGCCCGGCTTTCGCCGCGCCATAGGCCGGCGCGGTCGGCTCGCCGCGGAATGCCCCGCGCGAGGTGATGTTGATGATCCGGCCCGTGCCGCGCGGCTTCATCTGTCGCGCCGCGAGGTAGGCAAGGTGAGCGGGACCGGTGAGATTGGCGGCGAGCGTGCGCTGCCAGGTTTTCCCCCACTCGGCAAAGCCCACCGCATTCGGGTCGTGCTCCTCGTAGATGCCGGCGTTGTTCACCAGCACATCGAGACGGCCGAATTTTTTCTGCACGGCTTTCATCAACGCGACACAGGCCGGCGTGTCAGCGAGATCGGCTTGAAACAGGGCGTGGCCGGCGCCGGCCAGCGTGCCGAGCGATTCGCGCGCGGCGGCTTCATTGCGGTGGTAATGCACGGCGACCCGGAGGCCGCGGGCCGCGAGCTTTTGCGCGGTGGCGCGGCCGATGCCCCGGGATGCGCCCGTGACGAGGGCTACGGGAGAAACGGCGGCGGCCATCGGAGAAATTCGAGCTTGGAGATGCGGTCCCAGTTGGCGGAAAGGATGATGGCCCACACGACGATGCAGTTGATGTAGGCGATGAAGACCGCCGCGCTGCCCATGTCCTTGGCGCGCTTGGCCAGGGGGCGCTTTTCCAGCGAGATGTCGTCAATCGTCCACTCGACCGCGGAGTTCAGGAGCTCGGCGATGACGATGAGGAAGAGCGCGGTGATCATCACGGCCGTCGACACGGCGTTGACCGGCAGGATGACGGCAAACGGCGTGAGGATGGCGACGAAGATGAGGTCCTCGCGGAACGACGGCTCGTGCCGCACCGCGGCCCAGAAGCCCTCGACGGCATAGCGCACCGAATGGAGGAAATTCCGAAAATCGCGGCGCTTGGAGATGACGGGCTCCGGGTTCACGCCGGCAGTCTCGCGGGAGGACCCCGGCCGGACAAACCAAAACTCGCGTCAGGCGCTGAGCAGGCGGAAGCCGTGGGCCTACGCCCCGGCCAGGCCGAGGGAGCGGCAGGCCTGCACCACGGTTTCATCGTGGCAGCCGATGAACTCCAGCAGCCGGCAGAGGAAGCGGCGCCGCGTGGCGCCGTCGATGGTCATGACGGCCCAGAACTGCGTGCCGTCGATCTGGCGGACGTGGTTGCGGGCGCGCACCTCGTTGATCTCGTCGCGGTTGAACATCAGGTAGCGGAGGCCGCTTTCCTGGTGGGAGATGAAGCCGGCGAAATCCCCGGCGTAATTCCGCGCGCACCATGCCAGCAGGGTGAGGTAGCGCTCGGTCGGATCGGTCACCTGGGTGAATTCCTCGCTGGTGAGGTAGAACAGCAGGAGATCGCCGCCCAAGGGCGGGCGGTCCGCGCTGAGCATCGCGGCGACCGCCTCGGCGGGCGACAGGTTCTTGGCGGCCGCGATCCGCTGCAGGGACTCGAAGGCCTCGTCACTCAGCTCGAGCTTTTTCATGCCGGCAAATTGAGCCCGAACGGCCGCCGAGGCAATTCCCGGGCGGTGAACCGCCGAAAGTCTGGGTTCAATTTGTGGCGACCGGCGGCCATCCCCCTTTTCCCAAAAGCGAGACAGGTGGCCGGGGCCGGCCGCTTCTTTGGCGTGCCTTTTGGCGGACGGCCCGGCAACCTGCCGGCCAATGAGCACAGCCTTGATTGCCGGGGCGAGCGGACTGGTGGGCGGGTTTCTGCTGCGACAGCTGCTCGCGACCCCGGAGTATGACCGCGTGATCTCGCTCGGCCGGCGGCCGCTGGACCTGGAGCATCCGAAGCTCCGGCAGGTGACGGCCGACTTTGCCGCGCTGGAAAAAGTGACGGCGGACTTGCGCTGCACGGATGCCTTCTGCTGCCTCGGCACCACGATCGAGCAGGCGGGTTCGCAGGAGGCCTTCCGGGCCGTCGACCACGCGGCGGTGCTGGCCCTTGCCTGGACGGCGCGGCGCAACGGCG